>CAZBHP010000007.1:12069-18921 GCA_964491795.1 uncultured bacterium
ATCCCGAAATCTTTTTTGCGCTTACCTCCCAGGATAAAACCCTTTTTCGATCAGAGCCATCTAAAGAAAAAAGGGCCCAGGAAGTGCTTGGCACATTATGTGAGCCTGTGGAGATTGTCGAGAGGGGATACAGACTATCAGCTTTCTTTGCTCCGCCTCATATGGCTCGCTCTAACCGCTTGGGTCAATACTTTCTTGTGAATCAGCGCCCGATTACATCACCTTTTCTTTCACGCATCGTAAAAGAAGCTTATGGTGCGCGCATTGGCTCTGATCAGCACCCCTCATTTGTCCTCTGGTTGGAAGTTCCGCCTCACTTAATCGATGTCAATGTCCATCCTCAGAAAAGCGAAGTCCGTTTTAAAGAGGAAGAGTTTCTCTATAGCTTTCTCCAAAAAGGGGTCACAGAAGCCCTAAGATCCAAAGAAAAGATCTCCTTTGCACCGCTTCCTTTTATGCAGAAGGGGGACTTTACAAGGAAAATGGACACAACTGTAGAAGAGTTGCCCCTTGTGGTCACACCGAAAGTCCATGTGCAAGAAAAAGAGCTCCCTTTTTCAACCCTTACTTTTTTGACTTTTTTAGGCAAAGTGGCACTTTATCGAACAGCACAAAACCAAATCCTTTTACTTGATCTTGCAGCCCTGCACGCTAAGAAAGTGTTCGAAGAGGTTAAAAAAAGGCTTGAGACTAAAGATGATCCTCCTCTACAGAATCTCTTGTTCCCTAAAACTCTTACCTTTTCCAAAGACGAGATGCTTTTATTAGAAGAGAATGAAGAGACCCTTTTGAGAATGGGAGTGAAAGCCTCTCGGTTTGGGAAAAGTTCTATCTTGGTTGATGCGATCGCAGAGACAGTCTCATTAGATGAAGTGGAAACGATTCTTACCTCTTTTCTAGAGAGCGCAAAAGGAGATGTTGATTTAGAAAAATGCGCAAGAATTGCCGCTTTACATACCCGTAATAAAAACTATACCCGGGAGGAGGCACATCTTCTCATTGAAGAGATGCTTCAAGAAAAGACAATACCGCTTTCTCCTAAAGGAAAAAAGATATTTTGTTTGATCGAAGAAAAGACATTGATCGAGATGCTCTTGTAGTTGTAGAAGATCCTAACGATATTTTCTATTTAACGGGAGAGAAAGTATCTAGAGGAATCCTTTATCTTCATGCTGACGAGGCTTTTTTGCTGGTTGATCAGCGCTATTTTGAAGGGTGTCAGAAAAACACAAAGGTCACCACATTTTTAACAAACGATGAAAACGAAAAAAAGGCCATTAATAGCTACCCTTTTTCTACTGTGATCTTATCTGGCAATAAACTTACCTTCGATCGATACACACGATTGCAGGGGCTTTTCCTGGGCAAAAAGATCACAAATGGGGATCCCATCCGTCTTTTTCGCTTTGTAAAAGGAAAAGATGAGGTAGCAAAGATGAAAAAGTCTGCTCTTCTCAATAAAGAGGCGATGGAAAAGATCGAGAGAGAACTCAAAGAGGGTGTCACTGAAGAGGAAGTTGCCTGGAGTTTTGAGAAATACAGCCGGGAGAAAGGGGCATCTGGGATGGCATTTCTTCCCCACATCGCCTTTGGGAAAAACACTTCTAAACCTCACTATCGAAGTGGGAAGACAAAATTGAAGAAAGGGGATGCTGTCCTTATCGATACGGGGGTGATTTTAGACTCGTATGTGAGTGATCGAACCCGAAGTTTTCTTTTTGAAGGGGAGAATAGGGAATATGAAAAGATGCATGCTCTTGTCTTAGAAGCCCATAATCGAGCACTTGAAAAAGTTTCGATCGGGACACCCCTGAAGGTCCTTGCTGAAACTGTGCAGGAGTTTTTCCGAGAGAAAAAAGTAGAAAAGCTGTTTAAACACAACCTTGGACATAGTCTTGGTTTAGAGGTCCATGAATATCCAACGCTTTCCGTAACTCTTGCAGGGGACCTTGTCTGTAAAGAGGGGATGGTGTTTACGATTGAACCCGGGCTCTATATCGATGGGCATTTTGGAATCCGTCATGAGAACACTGTTGTGGTGACGAAAGCTGGAGGAGAGATACTATGAAAGTTGGCCTTGGACAAGACAGTCATCGCTTTGAGCTTAAGAAAGGGGATAAAAAATGTGTGATTGGTGGCGTTATCTTTGAAGATGTCCCCGGGTGGGATGCAGACTCAGATGGCGATATCGTTTATCATGCTATCTGTAACGCTATTTCTTCTATCACCCATGTCCCCATCCTCGGAAAAGTTGCGATTCAGATGTGTAAAGAGGAGGGGATTTGCGATAGTAGACTTTTTCTTATTAAAGCAAAAGAGACTCTAGAGCAGTATAAGATCGTCCATATTGCCCTTTCTATTGAAGCTGCGCGCCCTCGCTTACAACGCCATATCGACCAAATGCGGGGAAATGTTGCAGAAGTTCTCGACATCGACCCCCATCAAGTTGGAATTACTTGCACCTCAGGTGATGGTCTTACCGATTTTGGTAAAGGCATTGGAGGCCAATGCCTTTGTATTTTGACAGTCTCTTAAGCGATACGTCTTTTTTGTCTTCGTAGATCTTGAAATTTTCCCCCCAGCTCGTCTCTAATGGCATTTAAAGAGAGTAAAAGGGGGGCTCGTATCCCTCCAAAATGTGGGTTATCACGATTGCAGAGGCTAAATAAAAATCTTTTATTGTGAGGAGCTAGTGTTAATATCGAATTGAGGGGAATACCTTTACAACTGAAATAGTTGATATAGACACATTTTTGAACAACTTCTCTGAATTCTTCGTCTGGGAGAGCCATAATGGCTGTAAAATCTTTAACGTTATGAACGATAGAGCCAAGTCCGTACCAATATCGAGTCGCCATTGCCTCTGTATGGGTCCATGGCCAAGGCTCGGGCGCTGTTAAAAGGGCATCCAAACGAGGCGGGGGTAAACCGGTTAGTGTTGCAACAGGAACTCCGACCATTAAAAGAGAGGTGATCCTCTCTGCCCGTTCTACGAAAAGACACTGCCTTCCAAAACCTAGAGGATTACCAATTCTCTCAACAGCTAGACTATCGAGAAAAGCTCGTGGTATACCCCTTGCTACAAGATAGTTTAAGCAGTGTCGGTGAACCATTTCTAGTCCGGCTAAGGGAGAGAGGCCTACATCTTCGCACATTGCATCAAAAGAGGGGGTGTATCGAAGGGGTGTGAAACCTCTATAAGGGTTGTTTAGAAGACGACCTATCATGAAAGGTTGTAAGTGAAAGCGGGTAAGGCAGGTTTCGAACAGCGCATTCTCTCTTAGGAGGTCTTCTGCTGCCCTTTCTGCTATTTGTGTTTCGGTTAGTTCTGGGGCAACGCTAGGCGGAGGTGCGGACCGTTCTGCTGCTGCACGGGTAGAGGCCTTAGCTCTCGTTGTCTTCTCAAGGCTTTCCCGCACATACATTTCTCGTTGAGAGATACTCCAGCTTTTAAATTGAAGAGCTGCTTGTTTTACTTGATCTACGACAAAATCTTGAAAAGAAAGATGATCTGGAGGCGCTACATAAGAGCCTGGGTCGTCGTAGATCTCTTGTAATACAACGACTCGACCTACAAGATCAGCTGGTATTGTAGTCTCTCTTTGCTTCGAAAAAGCCTCTAAAGCAGTAATAAGAGTTGTAAACGAAGGTTGATCCGTTGCTGGAATAGAGCGAACAGTTTCTGATATAAGTGCCACATAGGCAGGATCCGCTGGATTAAAAGTAACCATAAAAAAATACTCGGGGTGAAGTTATTATTAATAAACATCTAAAAAAAGTTTTTTTGTAAAGCGGAGCTCTTTGAAGAACTCCTTGGAGGCTTCTGGTGAAAGAGAGCCGTGTTGTACGCCAATGTCAATGAGTGCTTGTTGCACATCTTTAGCCATTGATTTGGCATCACCAGAGATATAGAGAGAGGCGTTTTCTTTAGCAATCCAATGCCAGAGATCTTTTCCCTCTTCAAACATACGATCTTGCACGTAGACTTTTTTCGGGCCATCGCGAGAGAAAGCGGGCGAGAGGCGTAAAAGGCCTTGGTCCACCAGAGAGCAGAGCTCATCTTCGTAGTAAAAGTCGTATTTTCTTTCTCGGTCTCCTGTAAAGAGCCAGTTCTTTCCGGCTCCAGCTATTTCTCGCTCTTGGAGAAAGCCGCGAAAGGCAGCAAGACCTGTTCCTGGGCCAATCATGATGACGGGGGTGTTTTTGTCTTCAGGGAGGGTAAAGTTTGGGTTGTCTTGAAGAAACAGACGGACAAAGCTTTCTTTTTCAACGCAGTGGTCGCGGAAATGTTTTGCGGTGACACTATGAGCAAGTCTTCCTGCATGCATATAGCTAAATGAGGCTACCAAAAAGTGGAGCTCTGTTCCGACTTTACAAGGGGAAGAGGCGATTGAGTAATAACGGGGAAGGAGCGGTGGAAGAGCATCACACAAAGCTTGGATGGAGAGCTCTTTATTCCAGAAATCAGAGAGAAAAGTGGCAAGATTATTATTTTCTACAAACTTTTTCAAAGCCTCTTTATCAGTGAGGTGAGGATGTAGAGGATCCACGGCTTTAAGATGTTGAGAAGTTGTCTGTGAGAGGTTAGCGTGATCTCTTAAAAAGATGTGAAGAGGCATCGTTATTTCTTTTCTTTTATCGAAAATGGGGGTGAGGGGATCTACGTTTAAAAGGGAGATAATCTCTTCTACAGCAGTTGGGCTATTTTCGGGGTAGATTCCAAAGCTTGAGCCTACTTTATAAGTGATTCCTGAATCTTCTAAGTCTAAGACAACGTGAAGAGTTTCTTTAGTGGAGCCTTGCTTGTTAAGGCGCTTGCAAGAGATAAATCTTGCGCGGTACGGATTTTTTCTGTGATACGGCTCTTTACTTTTTTGCTCACTTTCGACTATTTTCATAGAATGACAAACTGTATGCATGTATCGATTTTTTTCTTACTTTGTTCTTTTTTTTTGGTTAGCGGATGCTCTTCCGGGGTAGATAGAAATTATATCATCTCCAAGCAAGACGAGCAGCTTCAAAAAAATCCTAACGGTTCTTAAAGAACTTCTTTAGGCTTACCGACCTATTTTACCGCATTTGCGCTTATAAGAGGTGCACAATTTTTTATTGCCCATGATTCTTCTAACAATTTCCCTTTCTTATTAGAAATTCCGCCCAGGTTTTCGATCGCTTTTAAGAGACGAGCGCGAGCGCGGTGAGGCCCTAAAAGGGCAAAAGAGTCAAAAAGAGGGGGCCCTTCCCGTTTGCCCATGATGGCAGCAAAAAAGATAGGAATAATTACTTTTTTAAAGTTGAGTGCAAAAAGATCAGCTAGTTCGTGAAGGGTAACTTCAAAAGATTCCTTACCCCAATTTTCTTTAGCATCTAAACTCCATACGGCGCTTTGTAAGATTAGCGCAGCCTCTTCTGCAAGAACACCTTTTGGGGTGAAAAGCTCTAAAGAGTAGGGGACATGATTAGTAAAGAAAAAGCCTGTAAGATCGATAAAATCCCCAAACGTTTTCATACGTGTGTGAATTAAAGGCATAAGCTTTTGCATAAACGGATCGTTAAAGCCCCACTCGCGGATCCGGTTCCACATTTCAGTTGGTGAGACCGACTGGATGAGATACTGTTGATTGATCCAATCTAATTTAGTTAAATCGAAGACAGCGCCTGATAGGCCAATCCTCTTTGGATCAAAAGTCTCTGTAATCTCCTCAAGAGAATAAATTTCCTTGTTGTTTGGCATGCTATAGCCCATCAATGTCAGGAAGTTACGGAAAGCTTCTGGAAGATATCCGGCATCTCTGTAATAGAAAGCAGAAACAGGGTTTTTTCGTTTGGAGAGCTTTTTGCCATCTTTTCCTAGAAGGAGCGGCATATGCATAAAAACAGGAGGCTTCCATCCAAAGGCTTCGTAGAGGAGGATGTGTTTAGGGGTCGAACTAATCCACTCATCTCCTCGAATGACGTGCGATATTTTCATCTCGTGGTCATCGACAACGTTGGCCAAATGATATGTTGGGAAATGATCTGACTTTAAAAGGACTTGGTCATCAATATCTGCACAAGGAGCGGAAATCCGCCCTTTCACTGCATCTTCGAAAGAGACTTCCCCCGTGAGAGGCACTTTAAGACGGATAACATAAGGTCTACCCGCGCTTTCAAAAGCTGCTATCTCTTCATCTGTTAAGTTGCGGTGGCGTCTATCATATCCTTGACGTCCGCCCGTAGCTGCTTGCACCATGCGCATTTCAGCAAGTTCTTCAGGGGTTGTAAAGCATTTATAAGCTTTTTTCGCCGCAAGAAGTCCGTAGCAAGCCTTTCGGTAAATTTCTGTCCGCTCAGATTGGCGGTATGGTCCGTAGGGGCCTCCAACATCTGGTCCTTCATCCCATTCAAGCCCAATCCATTTTAAAGATTCGTAGGTCACTTGCTCGTATTCAGCTCGGCTTCTCGTCTGGTCAGTGTCTTCAATTCTGAGGAGAAACTTCCCCCCATGATGGCGAGCAAAAATCAAGTTGAATAGCGCCATGTAAAGGGTTCCCACGTGGGGATAGCCTGTAGGTGAGGGGGCAATGCGGGTGCGGACTTCCATAAATAAACAAACTCTTTTTCTCCGAGAGTATAGAAGAAAAGGAGGATTTTCCGGTAGTGCTAAACATACAAGCCGATCCCCACATGTTTCCTCTAGTTTATAGAATTTTGGGGATTCGTGGCTTATTTGTTAGAAATAGGCAATCTAGGAGATAGCGGACATTATGTGGAAGGGCTGCTCCGCTTGACCCTCCCACACTCTCTGGTGGGGCGGAATCTCGGTTCGATAAATCAAATATCACTTCGGGCTCGCGTCTAAAAGACAGCCTC
>CAZBHP010000008.1:0-18711 GCA_964491795.1 uncultured bacterium
CACCCGCATGTTTCAAGATAAACAGTTTGAAATCTCCCTCAAAAAGCTTTCTGAAGAGCTTGCCCTAACCGAGAGCCTTGCCCTCACTTACCAAGTAGATATCACCGTCGTGCTAAAAAAAAGACGGGGTGAGCTTATTCTATTTAGAGAAATAGATAATGCCCCTCCAAAGATCGACTTTCTCTTCAAAGAAACTGTGGCGTTACCTGGGCTAGAGATTCCCGACTCCCCAACAATCCTCCGCTTCTACAGCAACCACCATAAAGAAGCTCCAGCGACCCTCACCTTTCGCGCCAAGCATGCGAAAAAGACCGCCACCATGGAGCTCTCCTTCTTCCACCTCCTTAAATAAAAAACATATAACTTATAATTTTGATGACAAGCGAAGGTAGCAGAAGAGTTTCTCCAACCTTCCTGACACTGGCCAATTCTGCCTTCGACAAATTGACCATCGCTCGGGTTCGCGTGTAAAACACAGCCTCACCCTTAGAAAAAGCCCTACGGGCTCGCGATAGCCAATTTTTCATTGGCATAATTGGCATGGGCTGTCCCCTTTGGGGACAGAACTAACAAAAGGATTTTAGGTTATTAGTTGGGAGTGCAATTGGGATTGCACTCCCGGGGGGGCGCCACTGGAAGGGGCCTTCCAGTGGCGCTTTGTTCTATCCATCCTGCTTATCCTATAGCCGTAGGCGATCCTGCATATCCTGTTTTTCTTCCCGTCTATTCAAAAAATTCTTTAAGCAAGTTGGTGAGGTGGTAGGAGTTCTTTACATAAAGAGCTTTTTTTGGGTAAACTAGAGTCTTTATATTTAGATAAAGACAGGAAAGGGAGCATTCATGTTTCGGAAGATCTTCGGTGTGGTTTTGTTGGCGACTGTTAGCTGTGTGGCAAATGATGTTTTGCCTCCCTTAAAGCCGAGGTCCCCTGAGTGGCGTGTAGAGTGTGTCGAAAAATACCCAAGTGGCATGCCGAAGCTTGTCTACTTCTACGAAGAAGTAGATGGGGGAGAAGTTCCTGTAAAGAGGATTGGGCTTGCAGAGCATGGCGTATTGATCGGGGAAGAAGATCTAACGGTTGTGGAAGAGGGAAGTCTTGGACAAGCGAAGTGGCAAAGTAGAGTTGTCCCTCACGGCACATCGATTGCACTTTATCCGACCCAAAAAGCAAGAAGAGTGGGAGTTTATCTCTATGGGTTAGAAGAGGGGACTTTCCGAGAGTTTTATGAAAATGGTAAAGAGAAAGCCCAGGAGACTTTTTGCAAAGGTGTTCCCGTAGGGAAAGCTCTTTCCTATTATCCTGATGGGGTAAAAGAGTCAGAGGTAAATTTTGTTCAAGGCAAGATCGAAGGTGAAGCCTGGAGCTACTATCCGAGCGCGATGAGAAAGACAATGGTCCTTTATAAAGAGGGTAAACGCTCAGGGACAGCGATGGAGTGGCATGAGAATGGAACGCTCAAATCCAAGACCCATTACAAAGATGATAAAGAGCAAGATGAGGGGAAAAATCCGGCCTACGTAGGTTATGATGAGAGAGAAGCCATTATTGAAGTGCGCCACATGGATCAGGGGAAACTGGTAGGCGTTCACGTAACTTATTACCCAAATGGACAAGAAGAGGAGCGGACTCCTTATAAAAATGGTCTTGTGGATGGAGTGCGTAAAAAGTTTTCCTCCGATGGAAAACTTATGGGAGAGCTTAATTACCAAGCAGGTATCCCAGTTGGCAAGCATTGGATGAAACATCCCAATGGCAAGATGCAGCTACAGGCAGAGTTTACCGCAAAGGGAAGCAGTAAAAATGTCATTAAAACCTATGATGAAGAAGGCAAGCTTACAAGCGAATACTCTCTATTTGAAGGGAAGTGGGATGGGCTCTGCAAAGAATGGTTCCCAGGTGGACAGCTTAAAGCTGAACATATGTACGACAAAGGAGTAGTCGCGGGTGAGCAGAAAAACTACTACTCCAATGGAAATCTTGGCTCCATTCGGACTTATAAAGCTGGGAAGCTAGATGGGCTTGTAGCTCAGTGGTATGAAAGCGGTTCTCCTAAAGAGAGAGGCTTCTGCAAAGAGGATAAATTCCACGGAGAGATGCTTTCTTGGTACGAAGATGGGACGATGAGGACACAGGCATTTTTCGTAGATGGCAAACCTGAGGGGGAACATAGAGCTTGGTATCCAAGTGGTAACTTAAAAGAGTCTGTGAATTTTGAAAACGGTCTACAACACGGTAAATTTGTAGAGTATTGGGAAAATGCCAACCTAAAAGCCAAAGCATTCCACCAGAAAGGACAATTAGAAGGGGTGATGCAAGGATGGTTTGAAAATGGCAAACCGGCACTTGCACGCTTTTATCAAAATGGGACCATGGTGGGCGAGCAAAAAGAATTTTATGTATCTGATAAAGAAGAACTTGTAAAATCTATAGAGAATTACAACAGTGCAGGACAGCTTCATGGAGAGCAAAAACAGTTTTATCCTTCGGGACAGCTGCAAACAGTGACTCAATATGAAAACGGTGTGCTGCATGGGAAAAAAGCTCTCTTTGACCTTCAAGGTGAAGTGGTTGAAGAGGGAGAGTATCTTCATGGACAGTTAGAAGGTCCGTATAAGCAAAGAGATCAACAAAAAGAGATCGTCTTGCATTATCATAAAAATAAAAAAGAAGGTTCTTATGAGGCCTATCTTTTTCACCCACAAATGGGAAGGGTGAAAAAGCTTACCGCTTTTTATAAAGATGGACTTTTAGAAGGTGATTACATCGAATACAATGAGCGTGGCGTAAAGGTTGCCTCCACCCCTTTTAAAGAGGGGAAAAAAGAAGGCTCGGCTGTTATGTTTGACACGATGGGCCATGTGCTTGCAACCCTTCCTTTTAAAAATGACAAAAAAGAAGGGGAGTTTCGTCAATTTAGCTCTGACGGAAAAGTGCAAAAGATCGCTTTTTACAAGGATGATCTCCTTGATGGGGAAGAGAAAACTTTTTATGCAACTGGGAATGTAGCCTCCTCTAACTTTTACCAGCAAGGAAAGCTTCATGGCTCTTCATGCTCCTGGAATGAGCAAGGGATTCTAGTTTTCGAAGCTGAGTATGAACAAGGGTTAAAGCACGGAAAATTTAATAAATACTATGACGATGGTCGTCCTCGTGTTTTCCAACAATTTAAAAACGATGAACTTGTTTCCAAAAAAACCTTTTAATAAAAAACTTAATTATCTTGGGTGTAACAAGATAGGTTTTTTTGTTGTGGTTATACGTTCCTTAATATAAGCGGTAATGATATGAAAGATATTCTCTATTGGACAGATCACATCAATAATTGGGTATGGGGACCTCCTCTTCTCATTTTGATCTTGTTTGTTGGTATTTACCTCACGATTCGTTTACGAGGTGTTCAGTTTCGACATTTGTGGTATGCCCACAAGCTTGCTTTTACTAAGCACGACACTGGTGCCCAAGGAGATATCAGTCACTTTCAAGCTCTTATGATTGCCCTTGCAGGGACAATGGGAACAGGAAGTATTGCAGGTGTTGCAACGGCGATTGCAGCCGGTGCTCTTGGTTCGATCTTTTGGATGTGGGGAGCTGCCCTTTTTGGTATGGCGATCAAGTACGGCGAGGCGATTCTAGCAATTAAATATAGAGTAGTCGACAAACGCGGTGAGATGAGTGGCGGCCCTATGTATTACCTAGAGCGAGGGGTGAAAAGTAAAACCCTTGCAGTCCTTTTTGCAATCTTTGCTGCCATCACTGCTATCGGCACAGGGAATATGGTTCAGTGTAACTCTGTTGCTGGCGCTCTAAATGAAATGTTCTCTCTAAGCCCTCTTACAGTGGGTATTGGTCTTGTAATTGCAACCGGTTTGCCTCTTCTCGGTGGAGTCAATAGCATTAGTAAAGTTGCAAGTATTCTTGTGCCAGCTAAAGCTCTTGTCTATTTCCTGGGCAGTATTATTGTGATCTTACTCAATTACGACAAAGTCCCCGCTGCCTTTCATGCTATCATCACAACAGCTTTTACTGGACAAGCAGCTGTAGGTGGCTTCATCGGATCTTCTTTTATGCTCGCTATCCAGCTCGGGATCTCTCGAGGAGTCTTCTCTAACGAAGCAGGCCTTGGAAGCTCACCCATTGCCGCCGCTGCCGCCCGTACCTCTTCTCCTGGAAGACAAGCCCTCGTTTCTATGTCTAGCGTTTTCATCACAACTGGTATTGCTTGCACCCTCACTGCCCTTGTCATCGCAACAACAGGTGTTTTAGGAGATATCGGCCCCGACGGTTTTATGATCAACGGCGCCGCCCTCGTTGTCCACGCTTTTGATACAGCCATCCCCCATGGTGGTCTCATTGTCGCCATTTCCCTTATCTCGTTTGCCTACTCCACTATCCTCGGCTGGGCTTACTATGGCGAAAAAGCAACCGAGTATCTCTGTGGAACTAAAGGTGTCATCCCTTATCGTATCCTCTATACTCTCGTTGTCATCCCAGGCGCCATCCTTAATCTTCGCCTCGTTTGGGACTTTGCCAATATCATGAACGGCCTCATGGCCTTTCCAAACCTCATCGGCCTCATCATCTTAGCCCGTGTCATCGTCGTTGAAAATAACCTCTTCGATGAGCTCCTCTACAAAGAGAAACGGATCCAAAAAGCCCCCCGCGTCGGCAAAAAGTCCAAAGCTTCTGCTTAAGTAAGCTTAACTGCAGAGGGATAGAGAAGAATGAGGGGAAGAGGGAGGAACAGGATGTGTAGGATATCGCCTACGGCGTTAGGATATGCAGGATAAGTAGCCTATACCTTCTCTAAACCGGATTCTCTTCTCAGGTTTTCTCTTATTTATAACGCAGAGGGCGCAGAGAGGATTCTATTACTGTTTACAATAGCTTAACCGCGGAGAACGCGGAGGAAAATTTATATTTTTTCTCTGCTTCCTCTGCGGTTAAACTTATGCAATATGTGAAGAGCGCCTCTCTGCGCCCTCTCGTGTTATAACTTAAGGAAAAGCCGGAGGGAAAAGCAGATTGGGCGTTTTTCTAGTATTGTTTATCCTGCGTATCCTAAACGCCGTAGGCGATATCCTGCACCTCCTATCTCTCATTCTCCCCCTTATCCTCTCTGCCATTAGCTTTGGTTTGAAGATAATGAGTAATTAACTTCTTTCGAAAAAGTTTGTAATATGTTGGTTGATAAGATTGATGATTGTCTCTTCTAATTTTTTGTTGAATAGCATGTGTCCCATGTGAGGGATCATCATTAGAGTGGATTTAGGGAGTGCATGAGCAAGAGCGTAACCGTTTTTAGGTAGTATAAGAGGGTCAGAGTCTCCTTGAATGATAAGAGCGGGGACAGTAATCTTTTGAAGAGCTCCCCGGTTTTTTTCTAGATCAAGAGTTCGCATGACTAGTTCATGATTATTTCCTGCCATAATCGGATGTTGAGAGCGCAAGATCAAATCTTTGGTATAGCTGTAGGCCATTTCTTCATCTAGAGGAAGATTTCCATTCAAATGTTTCCAAACAGGTAGAAAACTTTGGATCATAGTCTCTTTAGAAGGACCATCTTTGCGTTCGAGAAAGATTTTCCATGTGTTTTCCTGAATAGCAATTTCTGTCTTAGTTAAAGGCGAATCAGTTTCCTTTGTAGCGCCGAGTGGTCCTGCAGAAATCATAGTAATACTATGCGTATTTTCAGGATATTCTAAAGCAAGTATTTGAGTAATATAACCACCCATCGAGTGGCCAACAAAATGAGCTTTTTTGATCCCATAAGCATCCAAGATAATAATGACATCAGAGGCTAAGTCGGAAAGGGTGTAGGGGTTTTTTTGCCAGTTCACACTGCAAGATTCGCCGATATCTCTTTGATCGTACCTAATTACAAAAAAACCACTATATGCCAGCAATTCGCAGAAGGTCTCTGTCCAAAAGGAGAGAGGAGCCATCGCGCCTGCAATGAGTAGACAGGTTGGATCTTTAGGATCTCCAAAATACTCTGTATAAAAAAAGAGAGCTCCTCGCTCAATTTTTTTGATCGTTCGCTCTTTTCTCATAACACTTTAAAAGAACCTCCTTCTGAAAAAAGAGAAATGCTTCTTATTTTGTAAGGATTATTGGATGAATTGGTCGTTTTACTTCGAGCCAGAAGGATAGGATTGCGGCTTGGCAAGTTATTCAAAATGATAGAGCCCTTTTGAAGATGAGGATGGCTGTGGTGGAGTTTTTCTTCTCTTTCAGGATCTCAAAGTGGGAAGGAAACACCGGCTGCAATTTAGAAAGAAGGGGAGCCGGGAGTTCTAAGACAAAGCGAGTCTCGTTATGAAAAAGAGGAGGGTGGAGATTCTCTAGAATCCTTGTGTAACCAGGAAGACCAAAAGGATACGGTGGATCGAGAAAGATAAGGTCAAAGGGGGTCCCTTTATAATTGTCCAAGAAAGTAAAAGCGTCTTTACGCTCAATTGTTGTGCACTCTTCTAGATCTAACTTTCGCATGTTCTCTTTAAGACAATGAATAGCCGCGGCACTCATGTCTATAAAGTGGGCAAAACTAGCCCCTCTACTCAGAGCTTCGATTCCAATAGCTCCAGATCCCGCAAAAAGATCCAACACCCGACTATCGGGAATCTCCCCCTGTAAAGTGTCAAATAAAGATTTACGCAATAAAGCCGTAATCGGCCTTGTCTCTCCCCCCTTCGGAAGGGAAAACGAGCGCCCTTTTAAGACTCCTCCAAGAATACGCAATGTCATGACCGCAATTATACAACCTACAAGGTTTTAAATCCTTTTAGAAGTGCTCTAGGCTCTTTAAGCTCGTGCTTGAGATTTCTCTTCTTCTACGATACGAAGAGATTTTTCATAAGTTTCAGCATAGAAAGGAGGGTGTCTAAAAGTTTCTGGTTCTTGTAGGTAAAATTCTAGATTATCTCTGTTGGAAGCAAATAAAAGGATTTTTCCTGCGTCTGTTGTAGATCCATCTGGATGAAGAGTAGAAATTGTTACTTTTACATTTTTTACAGTAAAAGGATAATTTTTAAGGTAAGGACGGATTTCTTCGCTAGTATTGATAGCTGCCAAGTATTCTTTTACAGCTGTGACAAGGAGGGCTCTCGCCTTTTTTACATCAACTTCTTTATAATAAATAAAGCTCATTGATAAAGCTTCTATCTCGTGCATCATTGTGCCACCTGTCCCTATACACTGAAGCTGTTGATCTTTCTTTAGTTTTTTGGCTACTTGATTCGTAATCTTAGCGGCTATTTGGCATTTTAAAGAGGGTTTAGAAAAATCATTGAGGACTTTAAATTCTTCCATTTTTGGTTTTCCCTCGTTTTCTTCATTGTTAACATGAAAATAGCCAAAAGCTACACCTCCAAAAGTTAAAAAGACTGCTAAAATAAAAAGGCTTTTTAGTCGCATCAATAATTTCCTTTTAGATATTGGTTTGTTTCATAATCAAGTTCAGCTTGAAACATCTTATTCCGAATACTATGTTTATCCTCTCCTTTGATATTGTCAAGCCATGTAATTTGATTCTCGTGCTGAGGCTCGCGCAAGATAGCGAAATGAACTACGGGATCTCCACGGACGCCGTAATTAGAAGAGCTGTAGAAAGTGTCGTTGGTGATGATTTTACCGGGGGCGAAGGCCTTCATGATGATCCGTTTGTTCTCTTCTTCGGCTAAATATTTAGATAATATATATCCTTCTATTGCGCCACCACTATGATTGATCATGAATATTTTTGCGTTGGGGTTGGCTTGATTTATGTTGTGGAAGTCTCTGACGAGGGGGAGAAGGTTGTGAGTGACTTCGTTGGCGAGGAGGCTTTTAAGGCGGGAGAAGCAAAGGAGGATGTCGTTGAGGGGGCCGTTTGTGGGATTGTGGACGCCGACAACTTTGCTGTTGCCGATGAAAGCGCTGATGAGAGTGGCGGTTTCCTTTGCAAATTCTAAGTTGTTATCGATGCCATTTACGAAGATGATGAGTTTATCTGGAGGGAGTTCGTTTGTCCCTACGGTGTAGGTGCAGGAGTCGTAGTTTTGGGTTTTATGGAAGTTGAAAAGAGGGGAGGCGGAAGAGAGGAGGCCTGCGTAGTCGACGTAGCGGATGGGGTTGTTGCGAACGAAGGTGTAGAGGTTGAGAGTGTCGAGATTGCCGGCGGGATCGGGGGTGATCCATTGGCGGGTGTCTGGGTTGTAGTAGCGCTTACCAAAGTAGATAAGGCCGCTTTCACGATCGTGGTGTTTAAGTGCAAAGCCCCAGGGATTGGAGATAGTTTCGATTACTTCGATCGGGGTGCCAAAGGCGTTGAAGAGGTATTGGTTATAGATGTGGTCGGTTTTTGGATGGATGAGAAGGCTTAGGCTTTCTTTGGCATCGTAGAGAGGGGTTGTTAATAGATGATGAAAGAGGAAAAAGGCGGGGCGATGGGGAGGGCCGATTTTAACGGCAAGGGGTGTATCTCCACGGTAACAGGCGATTTCTTCAAAGCCTGTATAGAGAAAGCGCTCGTGGTTTTTAGAGAGGCGCCGATCTAAAGCATCATACGTATAGGTAGCGCCGTTACAAGCGATCAAGCGGTCAAGAGAGTCGTAAGTTCCGATGGGGTCGTTGGGCTCTTTTTTCTCTGGTTGGGAGGTGTCGTCGTAGTGGGAATTAAAAGAGTAATGAGAAAAGTAGAGGGGATCTTTTTCAGAGAGAAGTTGAGAAAGGGGGCTGTAGGTGTAATGGGTGGAGCCAATTTGGAGAGGATTACCGACAGGGTCGTAGGTGCATGTTTGCGTAAACTTGGAAGTGGTAAGCTCTTTGATTTGCCCTTTTTTATCTCTTTTGTAGCTTGCGTAGCTCTCCTCTAAAAGGTGACCTGCAAGGTTGTATTTGGTGTAGGCACGTTTTGCATCCTCATATGCGACACTACGAAGATAAAGATCGTAGGTATAGAGGATGGGAGATAGCCCAGGTAGCGTTAAAGAGGTAACGCGATCGAAGTCGTCATAGGTTCTATAAACGGTGAGATGATCAAAGCTCTCTTCAAGGACATTTCCAAAGGGATCAAGCTTTCTTACAAACCCTGTCCCGCTAAGGAGACGTCCTAGTTTGTCGTAGGTGAATTGGTGGTCAATGTCTCCTTGTGAGGAGGAGAGGGTAGCTACTTCCCCTGAAGGGGTGTAAGTGTAACGAAGAAGAGTGCCATCCGGCTTTTCTTTGGTTCTAAGCTTACCGTTTGGTGTGTAGGTGAATTTAGTTGTCCGAGCTTGGAGGGTCGAAGAAATTAGCCTATTGAGAAGATCATAGGAGTAAGAGTTTATAAGAGTTTTCTTATAATCAGTCCCTTCAAAGATATCTTCTTCGTGCTTAAGAAGATTTCCCACCGGGTCGTAGGTTTTTCGCTCTCGAAAAAGGGTGCCATCTTTTTCCAGACGCCTCTCTAATAAAGAGCCGTGAATATCAAAAATCTCGATGGTTACAAGACCGCTTGGATCTACGGACCGTTTTTCACAGAGAGCCCCTTCTTGATAAGAAAAATTAGACTCTTCCCCGAGAGGGCCGATATGTTTAACCACCCTTTTTTGCTCATCGTAAACAAACTCTTCTCTGGTATCGCCAACAGTAATGGTTTTCTGATTGCCTTCTTCGTCATACTCGATCTCTTTTGTGTAGAGATCGCCCTTGGTCTCTGAGACAACACGACCGAGCAAATCTTTTTTGGTGGTAGTTGTGATCCCTCCACGAGTTTCGCTTGCAAGTCGTCCTAGGCTATCGTAGGAGTAAAGAATTAGACGACCGCACCTCTCTTCTTCTACCCGCTGTCCGGCTGGATTATAGCGGTAATAGGTTGTATACCCGGCGCGATCGGTATGAGAGAGGAGGTGAAGGGCATTATAGGCCCACGACTCTTCGCCATCTGCCCATTTTTTAGAAATCAATCGACCAAAAGAGTCGTAGGTGTAGGAGGTAAGAAGTCCTTCTCTATCGACATGCTCTTTAAGGGCACCATTTTTGTAATAACGAAAGGTTTCCTCTAAGCCGTCGGGATGGGTGATATGAGAGATTTTATCATAGGCTGTGTAGCGATAAGAGGTTGTGCGACCTAGAGAATCGGTTTTCGAAAGCATCCGCCCGTAGCCGTCGTAGGTAAAACGATCTTCTCTATCTCCAAAACGGCAAAACCTGGGCTTTTTAGCGATAAGATCATAAGAGTATCTTTTCTCGTGACCAAAAGGATTGGTTTCTAAGAGGAGATTATCATCTCGATCATACTGATAAGTTGTTGTTTTCCCCGCAATCGTTGTAGAAGCAAGGCGCCCTTTAAGATCGTATGTTTTTGTTTCAGTAAGTCTTTTTGAGAAGGGTTCATGGGAGAGTAATCTATGATGAAGATCATAGGTGTAGTGGGCTTTTTGACCGAGAGGGTTCGTTTCAGAGAGGAGAAGATCTCTTTCATCGTAGGTTTTTTCTGTATGATAGACAAAGGCGTCATTACTATCGTAGACCTCTTCTCGAGAGATAAGGTTATGTCCGTTGTAGAAAAAGTGGCTTTTTTTTAGGAGCTTCTCTACGCCGCTCTCAACATAGTATTCTTCTATCCATTCGGGTTGATGAAGCGCGGGTGGAGTTGGTTTAGGGCGGATACGGGTAATTCTTTTTTCGCCATCTGCTTCTACAAGAATTTCTAAAAGGTTGTAATAAAGATCGTAGCGCCGCTCTTCTTTGAGAGTAAGCCCATCTTTTCCTCGTGTGATTTTTGAAGCGAGTAGATTGGTGCTAGGAATGTAGGTGTAATCGGTTGCAATATCACCTGCTTCCTCATGGAGAAGGAGAAACCACTGGTCAGGGTCTTTCCCAGAGAAGATCCGTTTAATAGGATAACTCTCTTGTTCCCCGTTGCCAGTCAGATCCCCCACAACGGTTTCTAAAATAGGATTGCCAAAGTGATCAGAGACATATTCTATACGAGAGAGGCCGACATTTTCGATGCTTAGGATGCGGCCGGTTTCTTCCCAGGTATAAAGTCTCTCTTTTCTTAGAGCGCCACTTTGATCATAAAAACTAACTTTTGTGGGTTGGAAATGGTCGTTAAAGAGGTGAATGCTTTTGGAGCCTTCAGGATAGGTGACGGTTGTGGCCTTGTCTTGGTAGGAGAATTGGTAGAGGGAGTTTCCGAGCTCTAGTGTTTTTATCCGCAGCTCAGTGTTATAAGAAGCGGTGAAATCTTGACCCCGTCCTTTTTGCCCTTTCAGGAAGGTCCATAAATGGTAAGAGTTCTCTTCTGTAGGGCGGTCTGAAAACGTGATATGGTTGAGATAATGTTCGGAATCAGGGTTAGGACGCGCTTTACAGAAATAGTCGACTTTGTGACCAAGAGAGCTTCGTACTTTGGCATGAAGGTTGTCTTTGCTGTGTTTAAAAGACATGGAAGCATAGATACAATACCCGCTTTGATCAGTTGATTCTAACCCGACAAGGTGTTTGTCTTTGTCTTTCCACTTGTAATTGATGTGTTTACCATTCGGTAGAATCTCTTTGACGAGATAGAACGGCTTATGAGTGATCAGATAGAATTTTTTCTTGTAAATCCGTTTGATCCCCTCGGGGGTGACAAATAAAAGGTGATCTTCATCAAGAAATTGTGAGTGGATATTGTGGGGGTCAAAACGGGCATGGACTTCTTGGCCATCGGTGTTTCTTCGGAGGATCTTAGGATCTCTCAAAGAGAGCTTCTCCAAGTTTTTTTTACTTGCGTGATATCTGATGCACCTTCCATCGTAACTATAAACGTCAAAATTCTTTCCGTACTGCCCTGCTTTTAGATACGGAATAAAGCGCCAGGAGAGGCAGCCATCATCAAACAATTCATGCCCTTCCGTAGCACGAGGGGTATAAAAGCGTAGAAAATGGAGTGGCTCTTGTGCAGTGACGGTAAGATCTACAGAATTTTGGATAATCTGGCCCGTCAAAGGACTGACAAGGCCTGCTATCAACTCATTCTCATTGCGAAAGGCGGCAATCTCTTCAAAGGAGCTCTCCTCAGCAAAGAGCGAGGTGAGAAATAATAGTAAGAAAATGAAGGGGTTCATTCTTAACGGCCCACTTGGGCGAGAAGCTTTTTAGCTTCGATAAGCGCTGTAGAATCGCTTGTAGTGATAAAGTCTGTGATGTGTTGGAGCGCTTTTTGAGTCGCAAGCTCCTCTTCTAGATAACTTGGGCCTTTAGAGGCGTTTTTAAGAGAGACTTTTTTAGTGCAGTGGATCCACTTACCGTAGGCTTCCCCTTGAAGGATAAAAGTGAGATCTTCGAGTTTGCTTGCTGACCCGTAAATAGTGTAGGGTTTTCCGGCATAAAGCATAGGCGCAAAGCGGTTTTCGTGATGGAAGGTGACGGTAGATGTGGGGGAGATTTTAGTGAGGCGTAAGTTATACGCAATCGGCTTGCCAAGCTTTTGGACAGCAGATGCAAACTTACGTGGAAATCCACTTAAGGTCGGGCTGTAGATGAGATCACCGCGACCAAGTCTTGCTAGAAGCTCAAGCATAGGGAGATTTGGTTTATCGGTGATGGCGGTTGTGTAGAGGGCAAGGTTAGCTGCAGAGTGGTCGATGAGATGTTGCAACGATTCTCTATGAGAGCGGAGGTTTTTTAGGAATTGACCGTTTGAGAGGAGAACTGCGGTGTAGATTTCTGAGGAGCTAGATGCTTTTTTCGAGAGCTTATCAAGAGCCTCTTCAAGAAGTGAGAAAGAGACAACGGTTGAAGGCCTTATTTTAGAAAGATTGCGTTTGAGAAAATTTAGCGAGGCTTTACTTGGATAAAGATCGTTTTCTGAGAGAAGAGAGAGCTCGCTATCAAGTAGCATTACGTTGTAAGTGACCGAATCGTCAAGATGGGCGGTTGTTTGTATAAGAGCTTTTTTAAAGGCGTCAAACTCATTTATAGAGCCGCTTGGGTCTAAGATGAAATAGATGTGGTGAGGCGAAGAATCAAGCTCTTGAGGTGCATCCGCTTTAAGATTGATTGCAAATAGAAACCCTTGGTGATCCATTTGAGGGACAACTTCTACGCTTACTTTGAACTCTTCACTCATAGAATCAGTTTCAAGATCCTGAAGATTAGGTAAACGGATGAGGTTTGTCTGTATGAAGCGGTGTGTCCGATTAATCGATTGAGCCTCGCCCAGGAGATAGAGAGAAGAGCTAAGGGGTCTTCTATCTGCAAAGAGAGGAAGAGGAGAATTGCCGCACGGTAGAACTGTATTGGGGCTCACGACAAGGTAAGGGAGAGAGTAACAAGGGTAGTCTCTTGCTGGATAAAGAAAGAGGTGTTCTAAAGCAGCATAAGAAAAAATAGGGGCTGCTATTTTTGGGGTAAAAATAAAAGAAGAGGGGTAGGGGAGTGAAGAGAGGTTAACAGAGAGAGATTTAGTCTCTTCAAATTGAGGCCCAGGAAAGAGAATCGTTTTACAGGTGAGTTGTGAAGAAGGGGCAAGGGGAAACATCCTCTCGACAATCGGGGTGTCAAACTCTTGTGTGGTAGGGAGAGCGGCCATTTCTAAGTGTAGTGTGGGAGAAGAGATATTGTGGGCTATATCTTCTAATTTTGCCTTCTCTTGCTTCTCATTTTGATTTTTTTCGTTTTGGGGAGCGGCTTTTTTAAGGGTCGCAGCTTTTTTAGTTTGCACGGCTAAAGGATAAGAAGAGGAGAGCGATCTTGCAAAGGTGTCTTTTTTTGTTTTTTCGCTAATGAATTCAAGCTCAGGGAAAGAGGTAAGAGCTAACATAGGATAGCGAACATCAAAGAAAATCGCCTCAGGAACAACTAGATTAAGGGAAGGCTCATTTTGCACTTTGATGGTAAGCGTACGCTTTTGCTTAGGCAAAGTCAAAAGAGGCAGCGAGGTTGTGGCAAAAAGGGGTGTGTGAGCAAAACTTAAGCCCAAAAGGGAAGATAAAGATCCTTCACGCGGGCCTACAAAGGAGGGAGATGGGACATAGGAGCGAGCTATTTCTTTTAGTGAAATTTT
Source organism: uncultured bacterium (assembly GCA_964491795.1). Taxonomy (GTDB): domain Bacteria; phylum Chlamydiota; class Chlamydiia; order Chlamydiales; family 2-12-FULL-49-11; genus JAFEGE01. The sequence goes on from CAZBHP010000008.1 coordinate 14,016, forward strand.
AGAGGCAAGCTGAGTGTATAAGAATTTGGGAAAGGCGGAAGAGGTGAAGTGATCAAGAAAAAAAGAGGGTCTACTAAACTCTCTTTTTTCTAAAAATTGGGAAGAGGCAATAGAAGGGGGAGAGTTTTTAGGGGGAGCAGGAGAGGGGAGGGCTAAAGCGGGAGTTGTATACTCTAACACTTGTTGTTCAAAAGCCTCTTTCTCCATCCGATAGTATCTACAGAAAGGGGAGGAGGTGAAAGCAAATACACTAACTGGATTTGCTTGAAACTTTACTTGTAATGAGGGAGCAAGTTGTATTTTATGAGGGCTACTTAAGGGTGGGATGCTATGGAGAGCAAACTCAATTTTTTGTTTTTTAAGATAAAACTCTGAGAGAGCCAAAGAAGAGAGGGGAGTAAGAGTAAGTGTTGGAAATGTTGGGGAGTAGGAAGCAATAGAAAGAGAGACCTTCTCTTTTTTGGGAGAGAAAGCAGAGAGTGGAGCCAGGCTTAAAAGCAACAGAAGGAGAATCGGCATATATCGATACTCCATTCTGTGTATCCAAAGAAGAGCTTTTAAGTGACTCAATTGTCTCATATGTGTATCCAGCACACCTTAAATTAAGGAGTTTTTGCTGATAGCTTTTAAACTCTTTTCTGTACGGGCCTTTAAGTAAAAAGTTGGACCTTTTTCTTGCAATTGAGCAAGTTCTTTTTTTGCCTTCTCAGCCATTTCTAAGCTTTGAGCAGCATGTCCGCTTTTACTTGCAAGCAAAGCATTTGTTCTGAGGATTTCTGCATCTAAAAATTGCATATAATTTTGAAAGAGGGCTCTTTTTTCTGCGTCTGTAGAGAGACCTTTTTGGTAAGTTACCACCATAGGATCGTTTGTGTTTTCATAATCTTCTTTGATCCGGTTGAGGAAAAAGAGGTATTTTTCCGCTTGGTCGTTATCTTTTACAATTTGTGCTCGCATAAAAGCGTATTCAAACGCAGCTTCTAAGTGAATAGGCTCAGAAGAGGGGTTTTTACGGATTTGGTATTCTTTAAGAGAGCTTAAGATTTTTAAGACATCTTTGTTAAGTCCATTCTTATCGCTTTCAGAAAGCGCTTCGAAAGAGAGACGTAGAGCTTGTAGACCTGCATATTCTGCAATAAAAGAGGCAGGTTTTTGCATATGATCTTTTAAAAACTTAAAGGTGTCGAGGGCGTTTTCTCGATCGCCACGGATCTCATAAGTTTTAGCCAATTCAAATAGGGCCTCTTTTTGAACCTGCCACTTCCAATTAGGGTGTTTATTTTGTGTTTCAATCAGGCCTTGTAAAACTGCAATTTTTTTATCGTAGACCCCTTGGCGGCCTAAAATATTTGCTAGCTTTAAGACTTCCCACTCTAGAAAAGAGTGCTCGTTATCGATATTGACTAATTGATAGGCAGAGTCTTTAATTAAAATGTTTTCAAAAAGAGTAGTGCAGTGGCTGTAGTAAGCTTGGTATTCTTTCGAAGGGAGTGGACCATCTGTTTGGAAAGTTTTTGGGTAGTCAAACGCTTTGTCGTAATAATAGTTCGCAAGCCAGAGGCGATTCTCAAGTTTGATCGGAAGATCTGCATGCTCACTTGCAACTAAAAGGTGTTCAGCAGCTTTGTCAAAAAGAGCGGCAAGATCACTTTCTGAGGATTTTTTGCTCTTTTGTTCTTGATCGATAAGCGAGATATAAACGTTATAAAGTTCTAGATGGATACTAGCCTTATTTTGTAGGTTCGGATCCCCTTTAAGAGCTGCTTCTGCGTGCTGGCAAAAAAGTTCAGGGTTGCTTTGCAGCTTATGATGCGAGAGTGCCAGAAGAAGATGTGTTTCAGAGGCAGAAGCATCTTCTGGATAGCGTTGTAAAAAGTTAGTTAAAAGGGGAAGAGCTTCTTTATATTTGCCAAGATCGTAGGCCATTTTAGCTTGTAAAAACAGGCATTCTTTTTTCTCAGTAGGAGCAAGGACTCCCTCTTGTGCAAGAACTGAAGTAAGGTCATCTAAGAAATGGGCCTTCGTGTAGCCCATATCGCGTCCTTTTTCTAATTCTTTTAAAAGGTTAAATGACGTAGATAGGAAATATTTCCAAGCAACAGGCGCCTGGCTACTTGATGGGAATTGTTTGAGGAAAGAGGTTAGCGTCGTGTGGCTTTTATCCCATTTTTCATTGTTGTAAGTGATCAAGCTGTATTCTAAAAAGAGGGTCTCTACATCTTCAAAAGTAGTGTAGTTACGTAAAACTTCTTCTAATTTTCTTTCAGCTCCTGCAAAATCGCCCATATCTTTGAGCATCATTGCGTGGATAAAAAGAGCTTGAGGCAGTTCACTATCTTTAGGGAAAGTGCTCTGCATTCTTCCCATTGTTTCTTTGTAGAGAGCTTCTTCTTTGAGGTTTTGCGCGCAGTTTAGCTGCATAAGAAGAGCATTGCGTAACTCTTGAGTATCTTCATAGTTAACGCGGATATACTTGCTGAGCCATGAGCTTGCTTTTTCATGGTCATTGAGGGCAAAATAGCTTCTGCCAACGATATAATCTAAAAACGACTGCTTAGAGGTATCTACTTCGTAGTAAACTTTGGTGTAGCTGTCTAGAACGTTTTGAAAACGCTCTTCTTGAAAAAGGAGAATCAAACGGTTTAAAGCAGCATCTTTTGCTTTTAGCCCTTTTTCATCGATAATTTTGGTGAAAGTGTCGATTGCCTCTTTTCTATTAAAATCTGCCTGGGCAAGTGCAGCATGGAAAAGGAGTTCTTCTTTTTGGTCAGTATGGCGTTCGGCTAGGTCTTGGAAAAACTTAGCTGCTTTTTCGTTTTCCTTACACTGTCTATAGATCTCAGCCAAGGCAAACATGGAAGGATCATTAAAAGAGGTGTTTAAAACTTTTTCATAAAGAGGTTCAGCAAGGCTTAAGAATTCTATTTTTTTATTTGCATCGCTTGTGCAACCAATACGGAAATAAGCTTCTGCAAGTAAGAAATTCAACTCATCTTCTCTTGAAGTGACCTCTTCTGCATTAGTCCGTAAAAGGGGAGTTCCTTCTTTGAGAATCTGATCGAACTGGTTGAGCTCGTAATAACACTGCAGTTTGTTAAGAGCTATTTTTTCTACAACGTCAGAGGATTTAATCTGAGTGTAGGTGCTTAAAGCTTTACTGTATGTCCCTTCTTGTAGAAGTAAATCTCCTAAAATTCCCCGAAGTTGGTCGGCCATTTTGCTTTTAGGATAGGCTTCTAAAAATGTTACAATCTCACTTTTTACAATTGCATAGTCTTGATCTTTCCAAAATTCGGCAATTCTACGCACCAAAAAGGCCTCTTCTTTATCTTCCATTTGGTAAGCTGGTATTTGTTGTTGCCCAGCCTCCAAGAGCGTTCCAAATATCACAACGCCTGTAAGATGTAAATACACGCTCTTAGAAAGCGCACGAGAGAAAATAGACATAGCCACCGCCGAGTAGGTTAGATTATTTGTCCGAGTATACACATCGCAAATATTTTAGTATACTCACCCACACCCTATTTTTTTTTAATTGAGAGATGAAGTTTTATAGGTCTTTATAGCTTCTGGGATTTTATAAGTTTATTGGATGACAAAACATAGCTGAAAGAGTTGTTTGATATAAACTAACGCAAAGGGCTGCGGTCCCCGCATAGCCCTCTGCACTCCCAGTTGGGCGGAATCTCGGTTCGACAAATCAAATATCACTTCGGGCTCGCGTGTAAAACACAGCCTCGCCGCTAGAAAAGCTCTTGCAGACTCGTGATATTTGATTTCTCTTTCCGATATCTCGCCATTGGCTGCCCCCTTCGGGGACAGAATTAACAAAAGGGCGGCAACGTTGTTGCCGGATAATTGCAAGAGAAGAGCGATCTTTCGATAGCATATAAAACTGTAAAATCCTATAAACTATAGAATTTTTGTGGGGGATGAGTGAAGGCGATCTTACTGTTGATTTGTTCTAATGTGTTCATGACGCTTGCATGGTATGGGCATCTCAAGTGGCGGCAATCACCTTTATTTATCGCTATTTTGATTAGTTGGGGGATTGCTTTTGTAGAATACTGCTTTCAAGTGCCGGCAAACCGGATAGGAAGCTATACTTTTTCAGTTACTCAGCTTAAGACGATTAAAAGAACCTCCTTCTGAAGAAGGAGGAATTCTTCTTACTCCTTAAGGATTGTTTGATGAATTGGCCGCTTTATCTACCCCTGACGGGGTAGAATTGCAGCTTGGCAGTCGTTCAGGAAATTATTACACTGACGGTCTTTTGCATTTTCTCTTATTTCTATTTTGGCGAAAAGATCACACTGAATCACATCGTAGGGTTTTGTTTTCTCGTTCTAGCAGCCTATTTCATATTCAAAAACTAAAATAGCATTTGAGCGAATTTTTCCAAAAATGCGAACGCATTTTTGGAATGAGGGTGAGGCCCGGAGAGGGAACCGATAGGTTCCCTCTCCGCTTCTTCGAAGCGCTTAAAGCGCGCCCGAAGTAAGTTCCAAGCGAAGCATTGCCCCTTAATGTTAGTTTTGTCCCTGCAGTGAAACGTAAGGGACAACCCGAGGCCAATTATGGCAATGAGAAATCGAGTATCGCGAGCCCGCAGGGTCTTTTTTAGGAGGCGAGGCTGTCTTTTAGACAAAGAGCCCGAGGCGATGCTTGATTTGGTCGTTGCCAGAATTGGCTAGAG
>CAZBHP010000009.1:0-18653 GCA_964491795.1 uncultured bacterium
AATTTATTACCAGCTCATAAAAGAGACCTTTTTCGTTCTAAGATTGGGGTGGATCAAGCTACATGGGAAAGAGCTCGAGGCTGGGCACTATCTAATGCTTTAATAGCTCTGCCGTACTATAAAGATACAAATCCTGTATTAGCCAATAATGCCCGTCATGTGATTCAACAGCTTGTCTCTGATAATCAACCTTTCTTGGAGTTTCATTTTTCTCCTGCTCAGATTTCTCAAAAAGAGATGCTACACCGTTGGTTTGAACAGAGTCACATCAAAGAATGGATGCATGGAGCCGGATTACAAAACACGCTAAATGGGTTGGAAAACTTCTTCCAAGGAACATCTAGTACCACCTACTGGATTGGTTATGACAAAGAGATCCCTTTCGCTTTTCTGATCACCTCTCCCGAAGGTGATGATGCCATTACATTAGACCTGTTCATTTGTAATTTAAACTATTTAGGAAAAGGATTTTCTACATCCATGATCCGACAGTTTTTGGTTAGCAAATTTTCGCACATCAAAAAGGTTCTTATAGATCCTGAGGCGACTAATAAAAAAGCTATACATGTCTATCAGAAAGTAGGGTTTAAAATTGTAGGAGAGTTCATAGCAAGTTGGCATCCTGTTCCCCATTACCAAATGGAACTATACATGAAAGATCTCTCTAAATCTATCTAGGCACAGGTATACTGATCTCGAATCAAAGGGTTTCTTTTTATCCATATCTTCTATGCTCGTAATACGTAGATTTCTTGCCAATGGACAATTTTTCCATCCTCATTAAATTTAAGGAGCATAATCGCATCAAACACATCCCTTTTGCCTTGGACACGGGTGACAGTTGCTTTTAGTGGCATTACAACAACTCTTCCCTTATCGATGTATTCTTGCACCTCATAGTCGATTGACCGTATATCTGATCGAAATTTGTTCAGAAACTCGTAGTAATTGTGATAATTGGCATCGTATTCCCTTCCATTTACGAGAACCTTAAAGTGAGGAGCAAACAACCCTTGTAGATCTTTAATTGTAAGATCGGAATCTTTAGTTAATTTCCTTTTATTCCACTCTAAAAGTTTTTTCGCTTTTTCAATAAAAGATTGATCAGATTTTTTCATCCTGTCCTTTTGAGTAGCATTTGCTTGATCATATACTGAAATTGCAGTCTTTTAAAAGAAAAAGTTAACATAGATAGGATTGAAACTATTTAATAGATTACCTATAATTATCTTATTAATTTCTTATTTAAGGAAGGTTTTATGACAGCAGTTGTGATGAGTAGAATGGAACGTATAGACCACCACCTAAACAAGGCGGAAAATAAACTTACAAGTATTTCTCGTTATCCAGTCATTGGAACTATCCCTGGAGCTGTAAAAATCTTATTAGGCATCTCACAAATGATAGCAGGTCTTGCCGCTGCTCTATTTTTTGCTCTACGGGAAAGAGGTTCTGAGTACTTAGTTACTAAATATGCCTTTACGCAGGTCAAACATGGTGCAGGCAATGTGGTCGCTGGAATCTTTGAAACGATCCCTGTCATTCAAACAGTGCTGTATTACGTAAGAGAGGCTCGCCGCAATAGATTATCCGATGCGGAATTGTACGTACACACTTGTCATGAGCGTAAGTTTATGCCTTACGAAACACTGGTGAGCCGTGATGTGAGGATAGAAGGCGCAGATGTCCAGGATGTATCTAGAGCAAACGATTATTTAGCTCAATATATCCGAGAAGAGATTGCCCGCACTGGAATTCTCGCGCATGCCCTTTCTACAGAGATAAGGCTTCAGCTTATGCAAAACGCAATAGATACAAGATAAGAACCGCTTTAATCGCTTCCTCTAGGGCACCCTCAACTGGCTTATAGGGGTGTCCTAAGTTCTAATTTAAATAAAATACTTTACAATTCTCGTTTTACATAAAAAAACACAATTGATTTATATAAAAAATCTAGTTATAATTATTGTTAATTATTAAATAAAATGCGTATTTTTTATGTTTTTTTTTAATGCAATTGACCCCATTGACTCTAATCTGAATAGAGCGGAAAATTTCCTTTCGAGCGCTGCTCGCTACCCTCTGATCGGGACTGTGGCTGGGCTTGCAAAAGTTGGGTTAGGGGTAGCCCAGGTAGTAGCGGGACTCTCTATTGGTATCTTTTTAGCCCTACACTTTGACCCCCTATGGCCTACCAAACGCTATTTCGCTCATGTCAAACATGGAGCAGGAAACATAGTTGCTGGCATTCTTGAATCACTCCCCATTATCCAAACAGCATTATACTATGTAAGGGAAAATCGTAAACCCCGCCCGCCTGGCACTGATCTCTACGTACAAACCAATCATGAAACTAAATTCATGCCTTATAGATCATTAGTTGCAAAAGATATAACGATTCGAGGGACAGGGGATCCTGAGAAAATAAACAGTGCCCTCCAGCGGTTCACTTCCTTTGAGGCTGCAGAAGCATACCATCGCCGCATCAAAGTTGAAGACATTTCTGTAGAAAGACATATTGAACTTGCCAAAGAGGCCATACGCCAGATACTAGCGTCTTCATAATCTACAGTCTTTCTCTTTTTATGGAATAAGCTTATACTCTTCTCATTGTATCCTTAAATCTAGGTAGATCATGACAAAGCCTCTATTTGTGCAAAAATCTTCACTCTTGGTGATAGGAATTGAATGCCGCACCTCCAACACCCCTGAGAGAGCACCCCACGATATCCCTCTACTTTGGAAAAGGTTTTTTGCTGAGGCTATTGCAAGCAAAGTCCCGGGTAAGATCTCTAACGACATTATCGCCCTTTACTGCGACTATGAAAGCGATTACACCCAGGAATACTCTCTTGTGATTGGCTGTCCCGTGAGCTCACTAGATGCCATTCCACCTGGGCTTGTAGGCAAAAACGTACCAGCTAGCCCTTATGCAGTTTTCCCCGCTATTGGCCAATACCCCCAGAGTTTGATTGAAACGTGGGGAGTTATCTGGCAGCAAAAAGATTTAGAGCGGACTTATACGGGAGACTATGAGGTCTACGGCGATAAATTTACCTCAGGGGCTTCTCAAGAAGTTGATATCTTGATCCCTCTTAAATGAAAAAGATGGTTTTTCCAACCCTTTATTTTCTAGGTGCGATTTGCATCACTCTACCAACAAAAGGCTATTCTGAAGAATATTGCGCCTTTTGTGACGCCAGCATCTTGGAGTATCAATCTTTTTATCCATAGCGCCGTAAAACTTGGTTCTTTAGGACCGAGATATAAGGCGCTATGGATAAAACTGTATTTTAGAAATATCCAAGGGCCGATCTCTTCACAAGAGATGAAAGAAAATACAGAAGTACTTAAGCAAGCAATAGCAAACTAGAAATCCCTTGCGATCTAAAAGATCCTTTGTCAGAATTTATCCTTTAATCTTTCAAAGAGGTCTTCTATGCGATTTTTTAGCATATAGGGCCACTATTTGAAGATGATCAAGAGCAAGCTGCACCTTTTATAGTCTTTTAAGCAGTAATTACAAAGGAGATCGTAATGAAACTCAGTAGTACTATCTTGATCTGTTTAGCCTCGCTCAACATCCATGCAGAGCTTTTTTTTACCCCCAAAATGATTGCCACTCATCTAGAAACCTACTCGGATCAAGAAATTGCCCTAATCGAAAAGGATCTTGAAATCGTCCGCAGTATCTCTTTAGAAGGAACAGAAAATACAGAAAGCCCTTTTTATCTTGCGACCGCAGGGGCTTCTGGCGCACGTAAGACAACCATTCTGGAGAGATTTCTAGATGCCCATCCCGAATACCAAAAAGGGGTCTATTTGGATCCTGACGCAAGGGCTTTGCGTTTCATGGCCCACACCTATTATGCACAATCTTTAAGTCCCCTTGCGATCTCTCAAAAAAGCGATTACAACGAAGTCATCAAAAGCGCCTATACTAAATGGCGCGGAGCTTCTAATTACATCACCCTCACCCTTTTTGAGGAAGCAGTAGCCAAAGGGCGCAGCATCGTTTACGGAACCACTTCGACCGGCGCTCATACACCTATCTTTCTTAGAAAGCTTAAAGAAAATGGTTATAAAATTATCCTTCTTCTTTGTTCTTGTCCCGATGCTTTACGCCAAGAAGCAATCGATTACCGCAATAAAGTGGTCCGCTTTTATCAATCTTCTCCAGAAGATGCTGTTTCCAAAGGAAAATTTTTCCCAGAGCGTATGGCCGATTATTTTGCTTCTGCTGACCTTATCTATTTCTACTGGAGCGATGACCTTTTTTCTAAAGAGCGCTTAGCTGGTATTTGGCAAAACAACACTCTACAAACAGTTGATCAAGAAGCTATGAACTCCTTTATCGAAAAATATGAAAATGATCGAATAGCTCTTGCAAATGAAGAAAAAAAACTCCCAGCTTTTGAAAAGCTCATAATAGGAGAAATTGCCTATGAATCCCCAATTTTCTGATGCAGTGGCCCAGGCTCTGCAAGAAGCGATTGAGTCTGCGCAAGCAAAAAAACATACTGAAATTACGGAAAACCACCTGTTAAGAGCTCTACTACTTGATAAGGAAGGTTATTTTGTCAACATTTGCAAAACGATAGGGTTTGATCCTCAGCTCGTTCTCCAACAAGTCGAAAACATTTTACAATCATCTCCGAGGTATGAAGGATCAGCAGATGAGCCTCGCCCTGCAAGAAGCCTACAGCATCTTATCCAAGAAGCTGAACGAATAGCGAAAAAAGAAGGCGATACGTATGTGAGTTCCGATCATCTTTTCTTGAGTTTTTGGGAAAACTCTTCTGAGCCTTTTACGACATGGAAAAAACACTCGAAAAAATCTTTAAAAGAAGTTCAAATAGAAATTAAAAACATCAAGGGCGATAAACATATGGACTCTCCTAGCGCAGAAAACCAATTACAAGCTCTGCAAAAATATTGCAAAAATTTAACTCAGCTTGCTCGCGAAGGCAAACTCGACCCAGTCATCGGAAGAGATGAAGAGATCAGACGGACGATGCAGGTTCTCTCTCGCCGCACAAAAAATAATCCCATGTTAATAGGTGAGCCCGGAGTTGGAAAAACTGCAATTGCAGAAGGACTTGCATATCGTATCTTTCAAGAAGATGTTCCCGACTCGTTGAAGAAAAAAGAGTTAATGGCCCTAGACATGGGCAGCTTGATTGCGGGGACTAAGTACCGGGGAGAATTTGAAGAGAGGCTTAAAGCTATTCTTGAAGAGGTAGAAAAAAGTGAAGGCAATATCCTACTTTTTATTGACGAGGTACACACTTTAGTCGGCGCTGGAGCAACAGAAGGCTCTATGGACGCCGCTAACCTTTTAAAACCCGCTCTAGCAAGGGGCCTTTTGCACTGTATCGGAGCTACCACCCTTAATGAATACCAAAAATATATAGAAAAAGATGCCGCTCTAGAAAGGCGTTTTCAACCCGTTTTTGTCACTGAGCCTTCCATAGAAGATGCTATTGCTATTTTACGCGGCCTTAAGGAGAGATACGAGATCTTTCATGGTGTGCGGATCACAGAAGGGGCTCTTCATGCAGCGGTCTTTCTCTCCTCTCGATATATCACAGATAGACGTCTTCCGGATAAAGCAATTGACCTCATTGATGAGGCTGCAAGTTTAATCCGCATGCAAATTGGAAGCTTACCACTCCCCATCGAAAAAAAAGAGCGTGAGCTAGCATCTCTTATCGTCAAGCAAGAAGCACTCAAACGAGATAACTTAGAAGAAGAAGCGCAAAAAGTAGAAAAAAAGATCTCTCAAGAAAAAGAGGAGTTAAATGCTTTTCGTATGCGCTGGAATCATGAAAAAAAACTGATTCAGACTCTAAAAGAGAAAAAAGATGAGTTAGAAAAACTGCGCTTTCAAGAGGAAGAAGCCGACAGAAAAGCTGATTATAATAAAGTTGCTGAAATCCGTTATAGCACCGTTCCCCGTGTCCAAAAAGAAATGGAGACCACACAAAATCAGCTCAATGAAATCAAAAACCGTCTCTTGAAAGAAGAAGTTGATGAGCAGCTCGTGGCAGAGATCGTCTCTAAGTGGACAAGGATCCCTGTCGATAAAATGTTAGAAAAGGAAGCAGAAAAAATTCTCCAATTAGAAAAACATCTCGAAGAGCGAGTTGTAGGACAGCCCCTTGCAATCCAAGCTGTGTGCGAGGCAATTAGACGTTCAAGGGCAGGCCTTAACGATCCAGGACGACCACTTGGCGCCTTTTTGTTTGTTGGTCCGACCGGGGTTGGAAAAACAGAATTAGTAAAAGCTTTAGCTCAAGAGCTTTTTGACAAAGAAGATGCCATCATCCGACTCGATATGTCAGAATATATGGAAAAGCATAGTGTCTCACGTCTTATTGGCTCTCCACCAGGTTATGTAGGATATGAGGAAGGGGGACAACTTACAGAAGCTTTAAGACGTAGACCATACTCTGTTGTCCTCTTAGACGAAGTGGAAAAAGCCCATCCAGATGTTTTTAATATTTTACTTCAAGTCTTTGATGAAGGTCATATTACTGATAGTAAAGGACGAAAAGTCAACTGTAAAAATGCTCTCTTTATTATGACTTCAAACCTGGGCTCTGATCTCCTTTTAAAAAAATCTGCCACGAATAAAGATGAACTTCTTGCCCTCCTTGATCCTGTGATTAAAAGCACTTTTCGACCAGAATTCATTAATCGCCTAGACGATATTCTTCCCTTCTTGCCACTCAAAGAAAAAGATATGGAAAAAATCGTCACGTTACAATTGAAGCGAGTTAGAGAGCGTTTGTTAGAACGCCATGTTCATCTTCATTGGCCGCATCAAGTCGTGGAGCATCTTGCAGAAAAAGGATACGATCCCGACTTTGGGGCACGCCCTCTCAAGCGCCTGATTCAGAACGAGGTAGTCAACATGTGCGCAAATGGTTTAATTTCAGGAAAAATCCCTAATAATAGCGAGCTTCATCTGACAGGAACCGAAAAGAAAGATGAGTTTGTATTAGGATTTGAAGTGAAAAAATGAAAATCCTTATAGAGCATCAGTCTAACCGAACAGATCAAGAGATTCTCTTAGAGGGATTAGAGGAATTTAATTTCCCCTTTCTTGGACCAGCAAAAGAGATAAGTTTTTTGGTGTGTCTTAAAGACGAAGCCAACCAAACAGTTGGAGGGGTAAGCGCTTGGATGCTCCCTAAGATCGGCCTTTTGACTATAAGTATAGTGTGGGTTTCTAAAGAATACCGGGGGCAAGGTTACGGAAAAAAACTTCTCCTTACCGCCGAAGAAGAAGGGAAAAAACGCGGCGCTACCCACGCCCAATTAGAAACTCTGCCTTTCCAAGCAGAAGAGTTCTATAAAAAATTTGGCTACGTCCGGATTGGTTGTTTAGAGAAATTCTATGGCGAGTACGACGCTTTTTACTTACGCAAGATTTTATGAGATATAGCGTTTCTATCCCCTATTACCAAAAACATTTTCACCTTGAAAATGCTAGCTTTTCTCTTATTGAGCACGACGATGCGATAGTAGCCATGGTGTATAAAGTCACTACGCCTGAAGGCTCTTGTTTTATCCTGAAAATAAGTGAAGATCCAAACCATTACCGCCGTGAACTTTACTTTCTCAAGCATTTCAAAGATCTGCTACCCATCCCCCAGGTTATAGATGTAGCCGATCCGCAAGAGTTCATTCATGGGGCGATTTTAATGGAATTCCTTCCAGGAACGCTTCTTAAAAAATCAGAAATAACTGAAAGTCTCTCTTACGAAATAGGCTCTCTCTTAGCGCGGATTCACAGAGAAAAAGCACCGGGATTTGGCGATCTTATACGTCCTGAGACTGTAGATATAAGCCCCCATAAACACTTCACCTATAAATTTGAAGAGGGGCTTTCTGAATGCATGAGCCATTTCCCCCTTCCCTTCTTAAAAAAGTGCCGGGCATACTATGATGCGCACCAACATTTACTTGATGAAGTAGATGGGCCTTGCCTCGTGCATCGAGATTTTAGATTAGGCAATCTTTTAGTAGATAAAGGAAAAGTAAAAGGGGTGATTGATTGGGCGTCAGCCCGAGGAGGCTTTGCAGAAGAGGATTTCGCTGTGCTTAATTTAGAAAAATGGCCCCACAAAGAAGCTTTTCTTAGCAGCTATAAAACGGTGCGACCTATCCCCGATTATAAGAGAGTACTTCCCCTTTTAAGATTAAGTAAAGCGATCGCAACTCTCGGCTTTCTGATCAAACGCGGGACATGGCAAACGAGCCACACCCGCTTATACGAAGAAAATCACGTTCTTGTAAAAGAGTTGATCTCTTAAAAAACGCAGCCGATATTAAGCTCGACCCCAGGGAAGAGATAGGTATTGCGCGGAACATCGAGAGAAATGCCAGATAGAGTAACTGCAGTAGTCCGCCCATCTTGCCAGTATTCGAAGAAAGGCTTTAACTCGACAAAGAACTCTCCATAGCAGGAGAAAGAGAAAATAAGCGGCATTTCTACAAGGAAGTTCTTTAGAGTTCTCTTAAGCACCCAATTAGCACCGTTTAAAGGGATGATAGTTAAAGAAGGAAACACTTGAGGCATCCAGACTCCATTAAGCCCAATCGCAAAATATGTTGTTAGAGCTTCATTGAGCATGATCCCAACAGGAACATAGAACTCATTGTAATTGAAATGGAGGTTAATCAGCCCTGGCTGTTTGAGCTTATGGCCCAGGTATCGGTAACCAAAACCGGTAAAAAGGGTTGCCCAATCACGATCACAGGCAGTTGCAAAAGTGTAGCCAAGTCTTTCTTCTACATCAAAATCTAAAAGAAAGCGGCTATTTGCATCCTGGTGAGTTTTGCCCTGTCTCCAAGCAAACTTTAATCCAGCGTAGATAGAATTACGGGGTTTAAACTCGTAGAGAGCTTGAGCTCCCCATAAGTTGCCATGAAACGTAGGGGTTCCGTGAGGTTTAATCCATGCGTAGCTGTAAGCTGCTCCTACCTCGAAAAAAGAGTTTTCTCTCCACCAATCACAGCAAACCTCAGGCTCACACATTTCTACAGGTGGGACGTTGTTTGGTTGAGCGCCTACTAGAGAAGAGATCGCGCAGGATAAAAGCCAAGTTTTTTTCATATCTTTCCTTTACTTAGGGTGACGGGAATGGGTTTGTGTCAGGTAAGTTGATATTAAAGGTGCTGCCATCGGTTCCACTCACAAAGACAATACCATTCATAAGAACGGTATCCTGATGGTTGTATCTGTCGGTGACTGGGAGCACTAGTTGATATTTGGGATAAACTCGATACGTGAGATAAGTTAGCTTGGTGCCGTCAGTATAGTATCTGACAAGGAATTCGTTTTGCAGGTTATTGAGTGTATGCGGTGAGCTATCAAGAGATAAAGTCATGTTAGGAGGAGAGCTATCTGTAGAATAGATAATATCAATTGGGTTTGATCCAGAAGGCAGAATGCTCACACCTAAAGTATAGGGCCCAAAGTTTGCTGTGGGGTTTGGGATCGATGTGTCTATCGGCCCCGCACTTAGCTGCATATACGGCTCATACGGGTTGAGCACTCCATCTTTTTGGATGTTGACATGCATAAGCCCTGCTATATCGAGAAGGTCATCAAAATCATAGGCATAGCCTAAACCGAAACCGTCTGTTTTTAAAAGGAGAGGATGGATTATTTTATCGTATAAGTTGTACCAGGGCCCTAAAGAGAAGGTGGTTGGGTTAGCAAAATAGCTGCTTCTGTAATTAGCGAAGAATTGATCAGAAGAGATAATTGGTTGAGTAACACTCGAAGCTGGCGGGAGCATACCTGCTGTAAAAAGAGCGCTAAGAAGTTTAGCGATCTCAGTCTGCCAAGGATCAGTATTGGTGGGGGTGATTGCAACGTCTGTAACCCAATTTCCAATAGCACCACTTAATAACGACTCTGTTGTTAAATTATTTAAATCCACTGTAACAAGAGCCGGTGCTGGAGGAGCTGAAGAGACTAAGTTTAAGATACCCGGGCTACCGCTATCTGATGTCATTGTATAAGTTACTTCTGAATATCCTGCAGGGAATATAGAGAATTGTAACTGATGACCACCTGTATTGTAATAGTTGTAAAGCGCTTCCATATAGGTTACATTACCGGGAAGACCTGTTGATGTCGTTTGGAGATAGTTAGAATTAAAATAAGTTTGCGGGTTGGCAGCGCCTTGAAAGGCTAGACTTGATGCGAGTGCAATACTTTGTTTTGCAGCAAGAATTCGTAAATAAGTAAGAGGGCTGCTAGCTGCGTAGGGGTTTGCATAGAAAGGGATAGAAAGACGGTTCCACTGAGGAGGAGATGATGCATCTCCACTTGTCAATCCACTTACAATGCTATTTAAAATCGAGCTTCTTGAAGAAGTTACGGGGTAACCTACGATAAGAAGATCGTCTAAAGTCTTATAAAAGGTGCCACTCGGATAGGTATGAGAGCCAAGTGTCATAGGAATAGCGAAATAGTCAACGTTTGTGACGTTTGCGAAAAGATCGTAGTTCTTATCTAAGGTGTATTCAAAATCTTGATAAAGGGTGTAATAGTTTGGGTCTTGGATGGTTGTCTGTGATGGGTCATTAATGGTTCGATACCCAGTGCCAGCTGCAATGGTAGTTTCCATATACAAAGGGGTGTCAACTGAAAGGTAAAACCTACCGCTGATCATCTGGGGTACGTAGAGATAGTATGAGCGTCTGCCAGCTGATGGAAGGGAGGAGAGAGGAACACTGATGCTTGGGTCGGCAGAGCTATAGATCGCGCTAGAAACAAGGGTACATACACCTGTTTTTAAGTTAGGCTGAAGAAAATAGGCGTCAGTTGCTGCTATAGTTTGCCCTTTACCTACGATGTAAATCCTGCTAGGATCTAGCCCTGTGTTATTCGTAATCACAAGAGGAGCATACCCAAGTTTTCCTGGTGGGGGGTGACCGATCCTTTGGTCTGAATCTCGATGAAACGCTTCATCTAAAATTTCTTTCTGATCTATCATAAAAAGATCATAAAAGGTGTTTAGTCTATCAGGAGAAAAGGGACTCGTATCGTAGATATCTGCGATAAGAGGCTGCGCTAAAAACCCTAAAAACGCATGAAAAATAAAGAATATCATCATAAAGGCCACGCTATACTTTTCTAAAAATAATTACAATGGATTTTCTAAAAAAATGAGACATGACTACCAGGACTTGATAGATATTTTTCATAAATGCTTCTTTGAAGAATACAATACCCTCTTGGTTCGCGGTACTGATGAGCCTCTTTATTTACCCTCTACCGAAACTAGACCCCACAACGAACTTTTCTTTGCTCACGGATTTTTTGCAAGCGCCCTTCATGAGTGCTCCCATTGGCTGATTGCTGGTGTGGAGAGACGCAAACAAGTAGACTTTGGCTATTGGTATCTACCCGATGGTCGAAATGCGAATGAGCAAGAGCTCTTCCAAAAAGCAGAAGTAAAGCCTCAAGCTTTGGAGTGCATCCTCTCCAGGGCTGCCGATTTCCCTTTTTACATCAGTGTTGACAACTTAAACGGCGGCGAAGTAGATACAGAGTGTTTTCAACTAGCAGTCGATGAACAAGTCAAAATCTACTGTGAAAAGGGGCTTCCTAAAAGAGCCGAAACTTTTAGACAAGCTTTATGCGCTTTTTACAACACTTCTCCTGATCTTAGATTCGAAGACTTTACTAGTAAATCTTATTAATTATATCCTTGTGGCAAAGGAGTTTTTATGTCTGATGCACTGCACGGTTTCATTGAGAGATACAATGTTTTGCGAAATCCTACAAACACCTTAAGAGAGTTTTTTACCACCCATCCAAACCTCTACAAAGTCGTATTGGTCGCAAACCATATTTTCCGCGCCCTTGCAATGACAGGCTTGTGCCTTTTCCTCCCCTTCTCCCCTCTTGTAAATGGAGGCATCTCTTTGTTGGGCTCTCTTTTGTATAGACTTACTGTTGAGACCAACTGTGCCTACAAGTTTGCACTGCCCGCCTTTGCAGGAGGCCTGGCCTTTCCAGTCGCCTTGCATGGAATCATACAATTAGTTACAGGGGCTGCTTTTGCCTCCTTCGCTACGCTTGGCCTCTCTTTTCTCTCTATACTTCCCCTAGCGGCTTATCTTACCTATGTTGTGTTGACGGTAAACTACGATGTAAATCATCGAGGTTAAGAAAAAAACCTGTAAAAGCGAGAGCCTTTTGATTATGCTATTTCCCATGGATAGTTTACAGAAACGGTTGTGTGCGCGGGTCTTTCTTTTTTGCCTCATCGATGAGATCCCTATGGCTCTAATCTTAAGACGCTCCTCTAACCAGCTTTGCCCAGGCCAAGAGGAATCTCCCGGAGGAAAAGTGGAACTTGACGAATCTTTAGAAGATGCCGCCATTCGAGAAGCCTACGAAGAAGCAGGGCTTTTTCTTAAAGGGGACTTTTTCCCTATCTGCAAAAATATTTTCCAGATGAAAGAAACAGAATTTACAGAGACCATTTTTTTGCATAAACTTTCCACACCGCCTGAAAAAATCACCCTCTCCAAAGAGCATGATTGCTATAAGTGGGTCCCCTACTCTCTTTTTTACACTGCCGATTTTCACCCGGATGTGAAAACCCTTTTACTGCAATACAAAGAAACTATTGATCAATGGATCACCATCAAGTTTTCTATAAGGAGAAATCCATGACTTTACTTAAAACAGAACGCTTAATTTTACGTCCCTGGCGAGAAGAGGATTTTGAGCCGTTTGCCCAAATGAATGCCGACCCCAGAGTGATGGAATATTTTCCTAAGACCCTCTCAAAAGAAGAAAGCTATCAGATGGGCAGAAGAATGAAGTCCAAAATTGAAGAGAGAGGTTGGGGATTGTGGGCTGTCTCTACAGAAGAGGATAATTTTATCGGCTTTATAGGGCTCAACGCTGTCGATAAAGAGACCTTGCCCACTTACTTTACACCAGCAGTGGAAATTGGCTGGCGTCTTGCCTTTGACTATTGGGGAAAAGGCTATGCGACAGAGGGTGCAAAAATCGCTCTACGCTACGGCTTTGAAACTTTAGGTCTCAAAGAGATTGTCTCTTTTACAACCGTAGAAAATCTTCGTTCACGTCACGTAATGGAAAAGATTGGAATGACGCACGATCCTAATGATGTGTTCGACCACCCTAAAGTTGCCGAAGGTAATCCTTTACGGCCACATGTCTTGTATAGATTATCTAGAGAAGTGCTATGAGTCTATCTAAATACAAAGCCAAACGAAATCTCGCCTCTTCTCCGGAGCCAAAAGCTAAGGTGAAAAAGAAGAAAAGCGAGGAGCTTATTTTCGTAGTACAAGAGCACCATGCAAGTCATCTCCACTACGATTTTAGACTTGAAGCTGAAGGGGTTCTAAAAAGCTTTGCAGTTCCTAAAGGCCCCCCTGTTGAGCCCGGGATTAAACGGCTTGCGATCATGGTGGAAGATCACCCCTATAGTTATAAAGATTTTGAAGGGACAATCCCTTCTGGTTATGGAGCTGGAACGGTGACGATTTGGGACAAGGGAACCTACACCGTCGATGGTGAAGGGGGAAAAGAGGGGGAAAAACTTTTACTAGCCGGTTTAAAAAAAGGCTCCGTCCAATTTTCTCTTAAAGGAAAAAAGTTAAAGGGGATTTTCTATCTCGTCCATTTAAAAGACTCCAAGAAACAAGAATGGCTTTTAATCAAGAAATAGCTATTCTTTACGTCTATGACCTCGCTTTTGGTAGAATTAAAAAAACTCCATGATCCTGTCCGCGCTCTAAAAGATGCTGCCTATCATAAATCCAAGCGTGAGCATTTAGGCATCCCTACCCCAAGCCTTACAGTGATTGCTAAAAGTTCTTGCAAAGGTCTTAAAGATGAAGAGATATTTCTTTTCGCTAAAGAGCTCTGGGAAACCGAAGTTTTCGATGCTATGATCTGCGCCACCAAAATGGTCACCCTACCACGCATTTCGGCATCTCCTGCTTTATGGAACACCCTCTTAGAATTTTTACAAAAAGTCGATGGATGGGCACTTGAAGATCAACTCTCTCATGCCGCCTGGAAATGCATTCTTAAAGACCTCTCTTTACTCGATCAGCTCGAAGAGTGGACAAAACATCAAAGCTTTTGGATAAGGCGAGCAGCGCTTGTTTACACACTTCCCTTTGCAAAAAAAGGAAAAGACCCAGAACGGATGCTCGGATGGGCATCTATTTACGCCTCCGACCCGGAATGGTTTATCCAAAAAGCGATCGGCTGGTGGCTACGCGTATTAGGGGCTCATAACAAGGAGCGGGTCCTTTCTTTCTTAGATGCTCATCACCATCTTTTAAAAGGGGTTGCAAAAAGAGAAGCGACCCGTAAATTATAAATTTTCATAACAAGATCCCCTCTTTTAACTAATTGACTTTAAAAAAATCTCTCCTTAAACTAGCCCTGTTTATGGAACGATCTTGTGATTTATCTAAAAAAGCGTGCACTCCCTGTAAAGGAGACACCCCACCTTTGAAAGGAGAGGCTCTCTCTTCCTTACAAAAACAGCTAGACCCTAGTTGGAAAGTTCATGAAGAGCACCATTTAGAAAAAGAGTATCTTTTTCGCAATTTTAAAGAGGCGCTTAGCTTTACAAACCGAGTCGGAGAGATTGCAGAGAAAGAAGGCCACCACCCAGATATCTTTCTCTCTTACGGGAAAGTCCAAATCAAGCTGTGGACCCATAAAATCAATGGCCTCTCTGAAAGCGACTTTATAATTGCGGCTAAATGTGATGCCCTCTTAAAAGAAGAGAGGAATGGGTAATGACAGAGAAGCTTGCTCTTGCTAGTGATAACCTAAGTCCAGCCCATCCTTTAATTTTAGAAGCTGTTTGCGAAGCCAACCAAGGTTGCGCTTTACCATACGGAGGAGATTCTTGGACTCTTCAAGCTGAAGAAGTCATCCAGACAACCTTTGGTAAAAAATGCAAAGTATTCTTTGTCCCAGCGGGTACTGCTGCAAATGTGCTAGCCCTCAAGTTTGCCTGTAAAAGTCACGAATCAATTCTATGTAGCGATATCGCTCATATCGATTGTCAGGAAGCAGGTGCCACTGAAGCGATTGTAGGCGCAAAACTTTTACGAGTCCCGAGCAAGAGTGGTAAAATATATCCCGAAGAGATCTTGGCAAAACTAGAAAGAGAACGCGGCTTTGGACGTCATGGAACATCTCCTCGTCTTCTCTCTATCACTCAGCCAACAGAAGTGGGCACTGTCTATACAATCAAAGAACTTAAAGATCTTGCAGCTTTAGCAAAACAAGAAAATCTTTTTCTCCACATGGATGCAAGTAGAATCTACAACGCTCTTGTGCACCTCGATATCACCTTTACAGAGCTTATAGAACTTATCCCCATCGATGTGCTTTCTTTGGGAGGAACTAAAAATGGTCTTCTCTTTGGGGAAGCAGTCCTTATTTTTAACCCTTCTCTTGAAGAAGGAAGCCACTTTATTCATAAGCAAACGCTTCAATTACTCTCTAAGATGCGCTATCTTTCTGCTCAATATATTGCCCTTTTTCGTGATGATCTCTGGTGGCAGCTAGCTTATGAGGCCAATCAGAAAGCTTGTGAAATTGCCAATATCATTAGAAAAATTCCTGGGCTCTCTTTGACCGCTCCTGTAGAAACGAATCAGATTTTTTTCTCAGCCCCTTCAGAATGGATTCCTCTTATTCAAGAAAAGATCTATTGTTATCTATGGAACAAGAAAAATAACGAAATCCGCTTTATCGCTTCGTGGAATACCTCAGATCGAGACATTAAAACTTTGGAAAACATCTTAACCGATCTTTCTCAAAACCTTACTCAACAAATAAGGGTCTAATGACTTCATTACCAAGAAATATCAATACCTCTGGACGTATTCTTCGTGCGAGTTTAGGCGTAGGACTTATCTTTTATGCAGTATGGCAAACAAGCTGGATAGCTTTTGTTTGTGCCCTCTTTCTTTTTTTTGAGGCTTCAATGAGTTGGTGTGCCGTTCGCCATCTTTTTAATAAAAAAAGCTGCTAAAATTTTCAAATAAAGCTATACCTTAAATTAGCTATTTCTAAAAATTTAAGGTATGCCATGTTGTATAAAGCTGTTTGTTCCACTCTCCTTTTGACTTCGATTCTCCATGCAGATTGCTGTGGACCTCTTCCTCACCCCATGAGAGTCACCCTTCGGGATATTCAAAATGGTGGCGTGGGTTACAATCAAGGTTATACTTCGCTAGATCTATTTTTAGCACCCTCTGACACAGATGCTTCTGTAGTCCCTTTTCTTGATGTGCGTGGACATGTTTTTAACAACGGAAGAGGCGCAGCTAATGCAGGTCTTGGTGTCCGTTTCATCTCTGACTGCGTGTGGGGAATTAACACTTACTACGACTATAGGCAAACTAAACACAAAAATTATAACCAGTTCTCTATCGGTTTTGAAGCGCTCGGAGAGTATGTAGATTTTCGTCTCAATGCTTATGTCCCTTTTGGAAAGAAAAGTAAGTCACCTCTCCAAGCAACGTTTGAAGAGTTTATAGGTAACTCCATGTTTATCTCCTATAAACGCGAAGCTGCCTTAAGAGGTTTGAATGCAGAATTCGGTTTCCATATAGACACTTTAGAGAATATCCCCTTTTATATTGCAGCCGGCCCCTATTACCTCACAAACTCTCAAGATACAACTTGGGGTGGAGAAGCACGTCTTGCTATCGACTTTTATGAATACTTCCGTGCGGAGGGTAATGTCTCTTACGACCATCTTTTTAAATGGATTGGTCAGGGTCAGTTAAGCGTTAATCTCCCCTTTGGGAAAAGATGCCCTGTTAAAAAACGGGCTAATCAGTGCTGTTCTACAACGCTTTCTTTACGAAGAAGAGCCCTACAGAGAGTAGATCGCAACGAAATCATCGCAGTAAACAAAAAGAAAACCACAGTGGTAGCTTATAATCCTCTCACTGGAAATCCTTTTACTTTTGTCTTTGTGGATAATACAAGTAGCTCTCTTGGTACGTTCGAAAGCCCTGTCCCTACTCTTGCAGAAGCAGAGGCTCTCTCCTCTCCTTACGACATTATCTACGCCTTCCCAGGAGATGGAACCTCTACAGGAATGGATAGCGGTCTTACGTTGAAAGACAACCAGATGCTTCTTGGATCTAGTCTTGCCTATCCATTCGAAACCCAGGTCGGCACTGTCACAGTCCCAGCATTTACTGAGACTATGCCTTTTATCACAAACTCTGGAGGGGCTGCAATTACAGCTGTTAGCAATAATACGATTTCTGGACTTCATGTGGGAGACTCACTTCCTGGAATTTTAGCTACAGGGATTGATAACCTCACCATCTCTAATAACCAATTCACAACCTCTATCATCCAAGATGCGGTAAACATTACTGATGTCACAGGGACCCTTTCCATCACCCACAACTCCTTTGTGAGTGACTCAGCACCGTACACTGCAATACCAATAGATACATACTCCAATGGAGTGATTGTGAACAATGCAAACGGTTCAGCCAAACTTTTCGTTGTAGGCAACTTCTTTAATAATCATGGCGGTTATGGGCTTGGGATCACTTTAAACCAGGAAGCTAAAGCTGATGTTTACATTACCGATAACACTGTGCTCGGTGCGGTTGGGTTCGAGTATCCTTTAAGCATTGCTTTTCCTGGAATCTCTCCTTCAGCCATCGGTATTGTGGTCTTTAGCCGCGGCAATTCTACATGCACCTCTTCTATCTTAAATAACACTTGTCAATATCAAGAAGCGGGTGGAATTATGGTTGCCGCAGCCGAAAGCTCATCCTGTTTTCCTCTCGTTCAAAATAATGTCGTTATGCCAGGTTTACTTGTCCCTGTCTCAGGAGATATCGCCGGTTTTGGAATTGTCTTAGAAACATTCCAAAACAGCGTTATGAAAGGGACTATTACCGAAAATATAGTCACCACCACAAAAACAGCAGGTCTTGGGTATGCCCATTTCTCTTTGCAGTATGGCTCTGTGAATATCACAAAAAATCATGTCACAGGCGGGGGGGTTGCCCCAGGGGGAACGCTTTTTGGAGCTGGGATAACTATCGCTAATGAAGCTTTAGGTAGCGATGCTGGCTCGATGTCAGCCTTTGTAGCTGATAACGTTTGTTTAGATTGCGAAGGCTATGGAGGAATTTTGTTTTTAAACCTCCCTATTTTCCAAAATATTGGCTCGATGTGCATAGAATTTGTTAACAACGTAAGCAATACAAATTACTCGATATATAACGTATCTACAGAATCTGGGAAAATCTACTTAGAAGAAGGGTACCAAAGTAACATAGGGCCCATCGACTTTTCTCCTCCGCCCCCGCAAGGTTTTTTCCCTATCAATGGCGGACCTGTTGACATTGTCCCCCTCAACACCTGCAGCAAGGGATAGCCCCAAGGGCCGCACTGGAATTTCATTTCCAGTGCGGCCTCTCGACTTTGGACATTTCCAAAGAAATTAGGTTATCTCTTTCTATACAACCACACCGTCAAAAGTTATCTCTCTTTTTATGCAAAGGGGCTGCTCATGCATAGCCCCTCTGCACACCCCTTAAGCCAATTCTGGCTTCGATAAATCAAGTAT
>CAZBHP010000010.1:0-17837 GCA_964491795.1 uncultured bacterium
CCCCACTCCTTGACCAACACTTTCAGACTAGGGAAGCTATCGGTTATTGAAGCTTTATGGTGTCTCCTATTCCCGAGAAATGCGATAAATGTGTCTTACTCGGGGTTTGTTACCACCCGCATATATACCTCCGCCTCAGCCGACTTTGAGGACGTAAAGATGCATCTACATATAGCCTCCGTAGGCCCGCCCTCCCGCCATAGCTCTGCAGGCGGCTCCGATACTGTCTCTCTCCCTGGCAGCGACCAAACACCTTCTTCTCCAGAAGGACCTGATGCAGCTCTCCCTCCTCAACCATCCTTACGCGATAGACTTACCTCTATAGACCCTAATTTGTTGGAGGGCTATTCCCCAAGAGTCGTTGACGAAGCATTAGCTACTTTCAACCCTGATGATACCTTATGCACTTTAATTCCAAACGTTCTCCGTTGGACGCGATCGCGTAAGGAAACACTTAGAGAACATGGAAAGCGTTTAGTTTTAAGTGTTCAAAGACACTTTACTCCAGCATTAGCAGAAGCCTTTACCCAAGACCTGTTTAGAGATCCGCAAGTTTTGAGATTTAAAGATACTATCCTTGCGACAATAATTACAGATCCTCATGCTCCCGAAGAGATCAAAGAACGTACAGTAGCAGATGCGATCCTCATATTAAGCAATTCAGCTGGCCGCTCTTTAGAAGATTCCACTGCAGAAACCTTTGAAGGAGTATTACCCATCTATAAAAGAAGCGCTGCAGAGGGAGCTCTTATAGTTGCGGTACAAACAGCTTATGAAACTTGCGTTGAATGCGAACAAGCTGCTATGGCGGATCAGGCTACTCAAGCATTAGCTCGACATCGAGATTCTGTAACAAAATATAGAACTGATCAGGAATCGTTGTGGGGAAAAAGGCTTGTCCGTTTTGAGAAAAGCCTTATCGATCCTCCTCCAACTGTTAAGCTGCTCTTAGTAGAATGGCGCAAAGAGCTCGAAAAAGAGGTTCCAAATTTAGATGTTCTTCGTCCAATGGCAGCAAATGTCACGAAAGAGATAGATAGGTGGATGGATGATGCAGCATCTATCTTTATTGGAGAGCAAAATAGCAAATGGTTTGGAGATTTAACGCAAGAGCAAAAGCAACAGATTTTGGGCTCTCCATTAGGAACACTCGGCTTTACTGGACAAGAGGCTGTGGATCGCTGGCGAGAAATTATTATAAATACGAGAGCTTCTAAAAAAGATAAACGCCTAGCCGGTAAATTAGCTCAAGCATTAACAAAAGCAAAAGCAAGAGTTAAAGAAGCGCCCAAGGCTACAGCATCGCCACCCCCTGCTCCAGCAAAAGAATCTAAACCGAGTATCGAACCTCGGGAAAGAGTTTTAGTTTCACGTTTCGGACGGCGATAAGCTCTAAGTATCAGCTGCGCGCTTTTTCTTTTCTTTCACTTTGAAGTGAATCGGGCAGCCTGAAAGGGGGTACTCTTTGCGGAACTGATTCATTAAGTATTTCCGGTAAAACTCTGGTAAGAGGGTCGATTCGTTGACAAAGAGGGCAAATGACGGGGGCTTTACCTTGTATTGGGTGAGGTAATAGATACGTAGACGGCGTCCTTCGATCATCGGAGGGTGATTCTCTTGCATCTTTTTCTCGAGGAAAGAGTTTAGAGCACCGGTTCCAATACGGCCCTGGAGATTCTCCCACACTTGTTGGAAAATAGGTAAGAGTTTAGGAATATTACGCCCCCCTAACACAGATCCTATGAGTATAGGAAAGTGCTGTAAGAAAGGGCTTTTTCTTTTAATATCTAGGATGACGTGCTCCATACGGACATCTTTAACAAGGTCCCACTTGTTAAGAAAAAGGATACATCCTTTGCCACACTCGATAATCTTTTGGAGAAAGCCTTTCTCGTAAGAGGTGATCCCCTCTTGAGCATCGATCATCACAAGGCAAATATCGCTTCGCTCGATCACCTCGTTAGTGCGGATCGCGGCAAACTTATCGACAGTCTCTTTTTCCCCTTTCTTTTTACGGATCCCTGCAGTGTCAATGAGGATAAAGTTTTCAAACTCGACATCGATCGCATCGCGTGTAGTCCCTGCAATGGGGCTAACTACGCATCGCTCTTCTTTGAGAAGGTAATTCATCAGGGTAGACTTACCAACATTAGGTCTTCCTAAGATAGCGATTTTAGGGACAGCGGGCGGCTCTTCTAAGCTCCCTTCATGCCAGGTAGTGACAGCTGCCTCTAAAATTTCTGCAACTCCCCTGCCATGGATGGCTGAAATAGGGAAAAGATCTTTACAACCAAGAGAATAGTAAGAGGTAAGGTCTCTTTCTCGCTCTTCGTTGTCCATTTTATTAATCGCAAGGTAGACAGGCTTATCGCTCTTTAAAAGAATGTTTGCTATCTCCTCATCTTCCATAGTGACCGGCATTGTCCCATCAACTACAAAGATTAAGGCATGGGCCTCTTTGATCCCCCGCAAAGTCTGTCTTTTAATCTCTTCTCTAAACGGAATATTTTCACGGAAAGCAATCCCTCCGGTATCGATAAAGCGGACCTCTTTTCCGAAAACTTCCCCTGTATCGTAGATACGATCCCGGGTAACTCCCACGACATCTTCTACAATCGCCTTTCTTTTGCCAATAACACGGTTAAAAAGGGCCGATTTACCGACATTAGGCCGGCCTACGATGGCTATTGTAAACATTTTTTTCATGAAAGTATCCTAAATCGCTATCTAGGATACGCCTTATGGGGATTTGATAGAAGTATAAATTTTCTTTAACAAGAGAGTTAGCTCTTCCCGATTCATCTGCTTCATCTCCTCTTCGCTGTCATAGCCTACAATATTTTGAATCAGATTCTTTTTCTTCTCGATGAGAGTGTTGATATGCTCTTCCACAGTGTTTTTAGTCACAAACTTAAAGACGCTAACCCCTCGGCTCTGCCCGATCCTGTGGACTCGGTCGGTGGCCTGGTTTTCTTTGGCGGGGTTCCACCAACGGTCATAGTGGACAACGATGGAGGCGGCGGTAAGATCGATACCAACTCCAGCTGCTTGTAAAGACCCGACAAAGACCTCACAAGAAGGATCTTCTTTAAATCTTTTCACTTCCCCTCTCCGATCTTTTGTAGAACCCCGGATAGAGGCAAACCCAATATTTTGCTCTTTCAAGTAGGCTTCGATAATGTCGAGCATCCCTAAGTATTGTGAAAAAACTACCATCTTTTGAGAACTTGCCCGACTCTCTTCTAAGAGGTCGACAAAAAGGTCCCATTTACCACTTTCATGATCGCGGAAGTGGGTGTGTCTGTGTACGAGAGCTGGATGGTCACAAATTTGCTTGAGCTTATTAATCAAGGCAAAAACGTGAATATAAAACTCACCCCCCTTCTCTTCGAGAATCTGTTTAGATTCTATGGCGGCGCTCTGATAGAGTCTTTCCTGTTCAGGTGAGAGATCGACATAAGAAATTTCTTCAATCTTCTCAGGAAGATCTTGCAACACATCTTGTTTTTTTCTTCGCAAGATGAACGGTTTAACAAGAGAGGAGAGGGCCCTTTGTTTCTCCTGGTCTCCCCCTTTTTCTATGGGCTGGACAAACTCTTCTTTAAACTCTTCATGTGAGGGGAGGTATTTAGGAAGGACGATATCAAAAAGCGATTTAAGCTCTCCTAAGCGATTCTCAATAGGGGTGCCGGTAAGAGCTAGTTTCATCCCTGCTTTGAGATCTCGCAATACACTATGAATTTGCGACTTATGATTTTTTGCAACCTGCATCTCATCGAAAACCCCAAGCTCAAACTCCATCTTCTGAAAAAGCTCTTTATCGCTGCGCAAGATACCATAGGTGGTGAGGATTAAATCTACCCTCATCTTTAGTTCTTTCGGTGAGCGGAAAGGACCATGGTAGAGGTGGACTTTCATCTTAGGAAGAAACTTTTCAAGAAGCTCTTGCCAGTGGTAGACAACTGATGTCGGAGAGACGACGAGAAACTGCTTACGTTCGCTTTTCTTTTTCTCATTATGAATGGCTTGCATAAGCGCCATCGCTTGGTGAGTTTTACCAAGCCCCATCTCATCACATAGAAACCCTGAAAGGCCATAGTTATATAAAAACCAAAGAAACCGCACCCCAATTTCTTGATACGGGCGCAGCTGACTTTGTAAGCCTTTAAGACTGGGCAGATCGAGAATATGAATCTCTTGAAGAGAGGAGAGCATTTTCATCCACCCCTCTTCTTCTTTGGTTTCAGGCTTTGCAAAGGAAATATCTTCTAAAAGAGAGAGTCGAATCCAATCGAGGGTCGAGAGAAAAAGACTTGAGTCGTCACCAAATTGGGAACGGGAAATTCTGGAAAGAAAATGAAATCTTTTATCAGTAAGGTCGAGCATTCCAGCATCGGAGAGGAGAAACGGGCAAAACCTGAGCAATGAATCAAACACTTCAAGAAGGGGCACTTTTCCATAGGAGGAGACATAAGCAAGATCACAGCGCCATCCCTTCCCTTCAGGTCGCACTTTTCGCAACGAGAGGCGCAATTTAGCTGGCTCTATCAGCCTCTTATCAAGCGATAACAAATAGGGCTGGATCCTTTTGAGCTCGTGTTTGATAAAATAAGGGACCTGATCAGCAGAAAGGATCACCTTTTCACGATAACGATCAGGAATTTTCATCGGGTCAGGGATTTCATAAAACCCCCTGTCCGGAATGTAGATAAAATCCCCAAATATCTGGGGGTGTAATTCTTCTGCCCAGGATTTGAAAAGATACTTGGCTTCGAGAATAAGCTTTTGATGGTCTTCTAAAGTAACCATAAGACCGCTTTTTTCTAGCCCGGCATCAAGAGAGAAAAAGCCGCGAATCTCAGAGAGCTCTTCTTTGTAAGTGTGAATAAAAGGGGAGATTTCTTCTACAGGAATAACTCTTGGAGTAAGCCCTTTTTTCTTACCGGCACCTCTTGAGAAAAACCCCTGCCCTCTGACGTAAAGCCAAGAACCAAAGTCGATGATTTCTTTAGCTGCCTCGGTGCTATCGGCCTCAATTTTTAACCCTTCCTTTGTCAGGCGATAATTCATCTTAGTTTCGATACTCGATAAGTGAATCTGAAACCCTTCGAATTTATTGAGCCAGAGACGATTCCTCTCGATAAATTCTCCGATATACTCTTTAGGGACAACCTTCTCTACCCCTTTAAAGAGCAAGTTCGAGAGGAGAAAAAAACCTTTATCTTCTACATAGACCCAAGGATCAAAGAAAAATGAGTGCTTTTTGTGAAGATCCCCTGGCGTAAAGACGTAAGAAGAGATGTGTAGATTGTCTTTTTCGTCAAAAAAGAGGTGATAAGAAACCGGTTTGGGTTTGCGATAGACAACTTCCCCTTCCAAGTAATTTTCTAAAATTTTCCCATACTTGTTTAAGAAGAGGGGAATTTCTTCTTTCTCAATGACCTCTTTTTTCAGTACCGGATCGCTCTTTTTAGAAAAAAAGCCTACCCCTTTTCGGAAAATCCACTGGTCCCATTCGATGACCGGCTCTGTGGAGGCAACTGTAGGTAGGGGTTTAGAAAGAATCTGAAAACACTTCTTTTCGCGGTTGTATAAAATCTTCTCAATGAGAATATCGCGTAGGGCAAAAACTTTTAAGGGAGTAGAGTATTTTTCAAGACAAGGGATGATTAAGGGCCAATCTTCTTTAAGAAGAGTCATAGAAAGGGTCATCTCTCGACTTTTGATCATCATCTCTTTAGGAAGATCTTTACCCTGAGGGGTAAATGAAAACTCAAACACCTCCCCTTCATCTTCCAAAACCATAAAATACTTGGCAATGTCAGACCAAAAAGAGAGCTCATAAGCAAATTCAGGAGAAGGCCTTCCTCTGCGCCATCTTTCTAACTCCTCGGAGTCGAGATTAGAAAACTTAAGAGAAGTCTCTTCTGTCTCTTCTTTACGCTCATCTATCCATTCCCTTAGCGCGCTCTCTGTCCTTTTGCTTTGAGCTTTTAAAGAGAAAAAAAACGGTGATGAAGAGGGTGTTTTATATTCTTTCCCTTGATGTTCAAGAACATTTGTCTCAAGCTCTGCACGTTTTGCTACAATCCGAAAGAGGCGATTCCATAAAGAGTTTTCAAAGCGAAGATGAAGCGGAGTAAGTGTTCCTCGAAAGATCGCGAGATAGCCTGCAGCTAAATGGGGACAAGTTTTGTGGGTAGAGGCAATCTCACAGGTGCAAAACTGATCGCTTACTTTCCCTTCTTTGTCGATCTGTAAAAAAATCCAATACTCCCCTTCATCAATTACCTCTAATTGATAAGTGCCTCCTGAGAATAAAATTTGGCGCACCTTTCCTTCTTTTAAAAAAGTGCCCCCTTTTTCTAAATCTTCAGCGGAATATCCACTCTCTACTTCTGTCACCATAACCCTTCAGCATGCCGCACTCTTGTGCTATTCGCAACAAGAATCGTAAAACTTAAGTCTCCTCTCCCGGAAAATATCTAGATACCAAGGCGTTATATACATCACAGTCATACTCTGCCTCTCTAAACTCTTCAAGATAAATAGGTGTTGTCGATTTCAGATCGTCTTGGTAAAAAATATAGGCTTGCGTCAATGCATTTTCTCCATAAAACCGCTTGAGATTTTCTTTATATCCCACTGGAGCAGGCAACAAAAGTGGCCCAAACTTAAGGCGTGTAAAACTAGAAAGTTCCTCTCGGAGCCACAAGCAGTTAGGCCAAGTCATTCGAGCAGCAGGGGTTGCGTACACAACATACTTACCTTCTGGTTTCATAAAAAAAATATCGATACAACCATCTTCGGTATAGAGGCGAAAGTCTTGCCCCCATGGGACAAGTTTAAGCCCATATTTCGCAAAAAAAAGCCCGAGGGCCATAAACTTTTCCCGAGATTCTAAAAGCATCTCTACATCGGCATCTCGATCCCAAGGAATGATTCCTTGATGTCTTGCAGCTCCAAGCAAGGTACCTGCCTCCATCCAATAGGGAATACCTCTCAAACCACATGCCTTATCGAGAACTTTCAGAGCAAAATAGAGGCGAGCTGCTTTTCCCGGCTGAATAATCATCTCTGGGCATTTTTTTAAGGCTTCTTCTATCTCTATCCCCTCTCCCCAAATGAACCCAGGGAGTAAAAAAAACCACAGCCATCGCATACAAAACTCCTATCTAAAAGAATCGATTGAAATTTAAAGAATATACATGGAAACAGAAAAAAAGTGGAGAGAGATTTAAGCCGGATTCTGTTAGAGACAACCATTCCTCTAGGAGCCTCATCACTGAAGCTCTCAAGCGACTCTAAAGCAAAGGCCACTTATCGCAAGCGGAGAACTTGTTTAGAAAAACTTCTAAAGAAGCGACCTTTTTCATCTTGCCTCGGATAGGGTTTGCAGCATCCTTCATTTCTAAAGGTATGGCTTACTCCTAAAGTAAGCATTTTCAGCCTGTTCCTCTTTCATAGTAGCGATTGAGGACGGTATAGTTTCTGTTGCACTTTCCGTAGCCTTACGGCCCCCAGTCTTTCACTGGTATCCTCTCCTGTGAAGTCCAGACTTTCCTCTACTTCCTATGGAAATAGCGGTTGTCTTTCTCTCCCCACGAACTTGACTAACTTAATAGACACTAGCCTGCAGCTGAAGTTCTACGTCTTCTACGTTTCACTTGAGAGCCTTCAACATCCAGATCTTCAAGAGGAGTTGCATCTGCTAAAACGTGTACGCGAGAGCAATGTTCGCAGAAAACAAGCTTTTCCCCTTTACGAACAAGGTTTTCATGTTGAGCAGTCAATGCAATATGGCATCCTGTGCAGCTGCGATTTTCAATAGGGACGATTACTCGATCTTTTTTATTGCGAAGCAAGCGCTCGTAAATAGCAAGAATAGTTGTATCAGCACCACTTGCTAGCTCTTCACGGCTCTTTTTAAGCTCAAGCCCTTCCTGATTAATCTCACGGATCGTTTGGCGAATTTCAGCTTCAAGCGTTTTGCTGTTCTCATCAGACTCTACAAGACTTTTTTTGGTCTTTTCGTAAAGCTCTTCTTCAGCATTTTTTTTGTCTACGAGGTTAGAGAGTGATTGCTCAAATTGCGCTTTTTCTCGCTCAAGTGTTGTGATCTCTCTTGTGATAGCATTGAACTCATCAATTTTTTTAATCGATGTCTGCTGCCCTTCAAGTTTTTTAATCCGGTCTCTGTGCTCATCAATCTTGCGCTCATAGAGAATGCACTCGTCGCTGAAGCCGTTGATTTCGATCTCTTTGTCTTTAAGCTGATCTAAAAGCTCTTGTCGCAAGCTTTCCACTTGCTTAAGCTCGTCGATACGTTGCTTTTTAAGTCTCATAAGACGTATCATTTTGACGTCTAGTTCTTGAATGGAAAGGATGAGTTTTAAAGCTTCGCGCATAGTTCCTTCTCGTTAGATCAGAATACTCTACCCTACAGCATAAAAATCTACAAGAAAATTTTCTCTTAAGACTGTAATACCAATTCTCAAAAATAACTTCATATTTCAGCTGCGTGAAAGCTGTCGAATTTCAACGATCGTAAACAGCATAGTATTAAACCAATACAATGCTATTTACGATCGTTGAAATTAGACGCTTTGACGCGCTCAAATGTAAAGTTATTTCTGAGAATTAGTATAAGAAGCTGGAGTTGCGTTTTAAAAGAGATTAAGTTATTCTTTACAGCTTATGGGAATGTTAAAAAACTTCTTGAATGAACACGGCTCTTCTCTAGATGAACATCTAGAAACGATCGCCTATCTTGCTAATCTCGAAAATTTACACAGAAAATCCCCGACGATTGCCCTTGCCATCATTGAAGAACTTCAAAGACAGCGTAATTCTTTGAAAATGATCGCCTCAGAAAACTACTCCTCTCTAGCTGTTCAGTTAGCCATGGGAAACCTTCTCACCGATAAGTATGCGGAAGGCCACCCTAACCACCGTTTTTACGCCGGCTGTGAAAATATAGATCGGGTGGAGAGCGAGGCTGTCTCTCTTGCAAAAACTTTATTTCAAGCCTCTCACGCCTACGTCCAACCCCACTCTGGAGCTGATGCGAATCTTGTTGCCTACTGGGGAATCCTTATTAAAAGGATCGAACAACCAGAACTTCTAAAGCTTGGCAAAAAAAGTGTCTCTGAGCTTTCTAAACAAGAGTATGAGCAAATCCGCCACCTTTTTTCTAAACAAAAACTTTTAGGCCTTGCCCTTGATTGTGGAGGCCACCTCACCCACGGAAGCCGTGTAAACGTCTCTTCTAAAATGTTTGAGGCCCTCTCTTACGGAGTAGATCATAAAACTCATCTTATCGATTACAAAAACATTCAAGAAATTGCTCGTCGAGAAAAGCCGGCAATTCTCCTCGCAGGGTATTCCGCCTATCCTCGACTGATCGACTTTTCTATCATGCGTGAAATTGCTGACGAGGTCGGAGCAACCTTTGTAGTAGATATGGCTCATTTTGCAGGCCTTGTAGCAGGAAAAGCCCTCAAAGGGGTCTATAACCCCATCCCATACGCCGATGTCGTGACCTCCACCACACACAAAACACTACGCGGTCCAAGAGGCGGTTTTATCTTATGCACAGATGAGTATAAAGAATTTATGGATAAGGGCTGCCCACACGTTTTAGGAGGCCCACTACCTCACGTGATTGCAGCTAAAGCGCTCGCTTTCAAAGAAGCTCTACATCCCTCTTTTGCCCATTATGCAGAACAAGTGCTGCGCAATGCAAAAGCCTTAAGCGTAGCCCTTCTTAGAAAAAACGTCTCTCTGATCACAGGAGGGACCGACAATCACCTCGTTCTACTTGACGTGCAAAAAAGTTTTGGTCTTTCAGGACGTGCAGCTGAAACAATCCTCAATTCTGTAAATATGACGGTCAACAGGAACTCTATTCCGCAAGATCCAAACGGTCCTTGGTATTGTGCTGGAATCCGTCTAGGCACGGCTGCTCTTACAACCCGAGGGATGAAAGAGCAAGAGATGGAAAAAATTGCCACAATTTTATATGATCTCCTTAAGGCGGCAAAACTAGAACATGACCCCAAAACGGGGAAGTTAAGTCTTGCAAAAGCTTCTCTTGAGGAAAAAGCAAAAGAGCGCGCTGAAAAAGAGATTGCTGAATTGCTCTCTTCTTTTCCGCTCTACCCTGAGGTTGCCCTTTCGCCAGAAAGCATTGTAGTATAGTAAAGGAGTCTTTATTCTCATGCCAAAGCATAGTCACGATGACGATGAGTCACAAGAAGTAGCTAAAAAATCTACCGTTCTTGACGAAAAGATCGATAATTTTTTACTTAAAGAACGTAGAGTTTTCCTCTCTTCTCAAGTCGATGATGTAAGTGCAAATCGGATCATACGTAAACTTTGGTATCTAGACTCTTTAGATCCCACAAAGCCGATTTTATTTGTCATCCACTCACCCGGTGGCTCTGTCGATTCAGGGCTTGCCATCTGGGATCAGATAAAGATGATCAATGCACCTGTCTACACTCTTGTAACAGGCCTTGCAGCTAGCATGGGCTCAATTTTAAGCCTCGCTGCTGCAGAAGGCAAACGATTTGCATCACCTATGGCCCGTATCATGATTCACCAACCGATGCTGTCAGGTGTCATGCATGGACAAGCAACTGATTTGGAAATTCAAGCCAAAGAGATCTTGAAGACGCGAGAACAGTTGATTGACATCTATATGCAACAGACAAAAAAAGACCGAAAAGCCATCGAAAAAGCTCTAGACAGAGACACTTGGATGAATGCCAAGGAAGCGCTTGCCTTTGGGCTTCTTGATAAAGTGGTGACCTCTTATAAAGACTTTACCTACTAAGTTTTATAAGTATCAAAATTCGGGTAACGATTTTATACTCTTTGATGGGGATCTCGATATAAAAGAGATCCCTTTTCTTTGTAACCGACGCTTCGGGATCGGTGCTGATGGAGTTCTCCTCTTAAGCTCCTCATATTGTGCAGATTATAAAATGCAAATCTTCAATGCAGATGGAAGTGAAGCTTCTATGTGTGGTAATGGCCTTGCTTGCACCTTTTGTCATTTGCAAAAAAACACCTCTATTGAAACCCTTGCCGGCATCTCTTACGGAGAAGTAACTAAAGATGGGGTGGCCTTAAGTTTTCCAAGGGCGCATATTATAGATGCAAAAGTTTTTTTAGAAAACGGCTTAACCGGAACGGTTGTTGACACTGGAACCCCCCACCTTGTCGTTTTCACTCAAACCCTCACCGATCTAGATCTCATTTCCTGGGCAAAAAGATACCGCTCTGAAAACAATATCAATGTGACTTTAGCTAAAATAGAAAGTGAGGAGTTAGTGGCCGTCTCTACCTTTGAAAAGGGAGTTTTTGAAGAAACTCTTGCTTGTGGGACAGGGGGAGCCGCGGTATCTCTTCTCTCCAAAAAAAAATATATACGGTATCCTTCTCAAGAGATAGCCCTTTTTTCTGTAGATCATCAAGAAAGAATTTGGATGCGGAGTCAGCCGACCTTTATCTTTGCAGGAGAAATACCACTTCAAGTAAAATATAGTCTCAATAACCGAGGTTAATTACTTTTATGAAGATGAGAATTGGAATCCCCAAGGAAATTAAAAATTTAGAATTCCGTGTGGGGGCGACTCCAACGATGGTGCAAGGGTTTACTCAAGCAGGCCATGAAGTTCTAGTAGAACAAGGGGCCGGAGCAAAAATCGGATTTACAGACGATATGTATGCCCGATCTGGAGCCAAGCTTGTCTCTAGCGCTCGCGAAGCCTGGAAAGCTGAAATGATCATTAAAGTAAAAGAGCCGCAGTATGAAGAATTTGCTTACATGCATGAAGGGCAGATCCTGTTTTGTTATCTTCACCTTGCCCCGGATCCAGAGCAAACAAAAAAGTTACTAGAAAAAAAAGTGATTGGGGTTGCTTACGAAACTGTCTTTGACAGAGATGGCAAGCTCCCTTTACTTACCCCCATGAGCGAAATTGCAGGAAGAATTTCTATCCAAGCAGGTGCTTATGCTTTACAAATGTCCCAAGGAGGACGCGGTGTTCTTCTCGGAGGCGTACCAGGGGTTTTGCCAGCTGAAGTTCTTATTTTAGGAGCAGGCGTTGTCGGAACAAACGCAGCCCAGATGGCTCTTGGACTCGGCGCTGAAGTAACTATCCTAGATAGAGATTTAAAGCGTCTACGTGAGCTTGATGCAATCTATAAAGGACAACTCAAAACCCTCTACTCTACCCCTCAAATCATCGGCAAATTGATGACCCACGCAGATCTTGTCATTGGTGCTGTTTTGATTCCAGGGAAAAAAGCGCCAAAACTTGTGACTGAAGAGATGGTCAAAACGATGCAACCAGGCTCTGTGCTAGTCGATGTCTCCATCGACCAGGGAGGTTGCTTTGAAACTTCAAGACCAACTACCCACTCCGATCCTACCTACCTTGTGCATGGTGTTGTCCACTATTGTGTTGCTAACATGCCTGGCGCATGTGCCCGAACAGCGACCCAAGCCCTCACTAATGCTACATACCCCTACGCAATCCGCATCGCTACAGAAGGTTACAAAAAAGCTCTCAAAGATGACCCTCTTTTCCGCCCCGGCCTTAACGTTTATCGCGGTAAAGTGACGAATCAGCACGTAGCCCACGACCTCGGCTATGAGTACGTCCCCCCCGAGAGCATCCTCTAGCCCCCCACCCAAATAAACCTAATCAGTTTATTTGGGTGACTATAGTTTATGAGATTTTATAAGGCATTCGCTTTATTAAACTTTATGAAATAAGAGTTTTTTAATGCAAAGGGCTGCGGTCCCCGCATAGCCCTCTGCACTCCCAATTGGGCGGCGCGATAGAGCGAAGCGACAAATTAATCAAAGAATCCTTAAATCGCAAAAGAATTCTCCCCTTTGGGGAGTTCTTTTCATCTCGGTTCGATAAATCAAAATATCACTTCGGGCTCGCGTCTAAAAGACAGCCTCGCCGCTAGAAAGGCCCCCCACCGGGAGCCATGGGACCATCCCCAGCGAATACGACAACGTCCCCTGGACGTTGTCTTATTCGCTGGGGCCCCTCCTTTGGACTCGTGATATTTGATTTCTCTTTCCGATATCTCGCCAATGGCTGCCCCCTTTGGGGACAGGATTAACAAAAGGGCGGCAACTTCGTTGCCGGAAGAGCCCCACTGGAAGTTTACTTCCAGTGGGGCTTCCCGGGTGTGCAACTATCGTTGCACACCCGGATAATTTCAAGCGAAGCATTGCCCTTTATGTTAGTTTTGTCCCTGCAACGAAGTGGAAGGGACAACCCGAGGCCAATTATGGCAATGAGAAATCGAGTATCGCGAGCCCGAATGGAGGGGCCCCAGCGAATAAGACAACGTCCGGGGGACGTTGTCAGCTGGGGATGGTCCCATGGCTCCCGGTGGGGGGCCTTTCTAGCGGCGAGGCTGTCTTTCAGACGCGAGCCCGATGCGATGCTCGATTTGTCGAAGCCAGAATTGGCTAGAGTGGGAGTGCAGAGGGGCTATGCGAGAGCAGCCCCTTTGCATTAAAAAACTTTTCTTTCATAAAAGTTTAATAAAGAGAATAACCTATATATAACCAAATACCCCCCTTTATTTAGGTAAGGTGTCTTCTGTTTCTCTGGCGAGGGGATGGGTTTTGTGGTAGATCTCGTGTTTGAGTTTGTTCGATACGTGTGTGTAGATGGTTGTGGAGGAGAGGCTTTTATGGCCGAGGATCTCTTGGATGAGCTTGAGATCCATTCCGTTTTCTAAAAGATGGGTGGCTAGAGAATGGCGGAAAACGTGAGGGGTGATGGAGAGGGCGCTTCCCAAAACTTTTTTATAGTAATCACATAACCGATCGATGGAGCGAGGGGTAATTCTTGTGCCGCGACTACTAAGAAAAATAGCATCACTATCTTTTTGTCTACGGTGCTTTTTGCCATCAAGGTATCTTTCTGGGTGGGAGAGAAGTTTAGCTAGGAAAGAGAAAGAGGTATTTGTCAGAGGAACAAGACGATCTCTTCCCCCTTTGCCCCGAACTTTTAAAAGTTTCTCGCTCTCGTGAATATCTTTTCGATTGAGTTGACATAACTCTTCAACACGTATACCTGTCGCATAGAAAAGTTCAAAAATCGCTCGATCTCGAAAGCCCAGGTAGCTTTTGGTATCAGGCGTTTCTAAAAATTCTCTCACCTCTTGCTGAGTCAAAGTCCGGGGAAGCGGCTTATCCAACTTTAAACTTCCGATAAAAAGAAAAGGATTTTCCTTAAGTTTTTTTTCTTGGAAAAGATGTTTTACAAAAGAGCGCAACGCTGCTACCCGCCTTGCAACTGTCCTTTTAGCAAGTCCACCCCCATAGAGGAAAGCTATGTATTCTCGTATCGACTCTTTAGTGAGTATCTCTTTTTGCATTTCTTCGTAGGAGAGAAGATCTATACGATAATTCCGAATGGTATGGGAGGAGAAATTTTTCCCATAGCGCAGTTTTTCCAAAAAGAGCTCAATTTCTTTTTTTACATCCATGATTGTAGATTATCTCTCTTCTGTTATATAAGTAAAATAGATCAAGGAGGATCTTTTATGTATTTGCTCTTATCTCCCGTTGTCCTATTAGTTTCGGCTCTCTTATCGTATGGTCTTTTAATGCTTTGGTATTCCCCCTCTGTATTTGGCCCCAATACTTTTTTCACAAAAAGAGAAGATGGGAAAGCAATTACAATGCAATTTGTCGCTTTTTCTTTTATTCTTTTTCTTATTTTTACAATCGCTTTCTCTGTTCTTATCTCCGCTACCATCATCTTAAGAGTTTCTATTCTTGGAGTGCTCGCCTCAACAGTTGCCTACTATCTTTTTAGCATGTTGTGGTATTCCCCAGGGGTATTTGGTAAATATCTCCAAATAGAAAAGAAAACCCCAAGATCTATGCCTGTGCAGCTGATAGGCTCTTTTCTCCTCTCCCTCCTTTTTTGCTGGGGCTTTTCTGTATTTCTTTCATGGATGAGACCCTCATCATATCTTGCCTCTACTTTCATTGCTATCATATCCTGGCTTGCTTTTTCGGTATCAAAACACCTACGCACTTCTCTTTGGGATTGTGACAATAAAGTAAATAGCTGGATTCACATAGGAGCTGATTTAGCTAAGTTTATTATTGTTTCTATTATCCTTACAAGCATGGGTAAACCTCCAAGAACAGGCGTTTAATATTTAGGAGTTTATGAATAATTTCCCCTCTTATGTGAAATCGGTCTTTTTACTGCTCCTTTTTCTTGTTATCTTGTTAACTGTCCTTTTCTTTATCGATTTATCCCTCTTCCAAATTTCACCTCTACCTGTACTGATTGCAAGCGTTGGCAATTTCTTGACCGGGTTACTCTGGTATTCACCATTACTAGCTGGTCGCTACTTAAGCTATGAAACCAAAAACCTTCGACAAAGCGTTTTACAATTTGTTGGAGCGTTTTTCTTATCCCTTTTATTTACCCTCACCTTCGCAATTTTTTTATCGCAAATTCGCCCCCCCTCTCTTCTTTTAAGTTCTCTTATGGCAACGATTACCTGGCTTGGCTTTTCAGCTTCGAATTATTTAAGAATAGCGCTCTGGGGAGCTGATGACAAATGGAACAGCTTGATCCATACCGGAGGAGACCTTGTAAAATTTATGGTTACAGCACTCCTTTTTACCTTTTTCTCTGTTTCTGCCCCCCTTGGTCGGTGAAGTACTAAGCGTTACTGACTCACACCTCTTGCATACTGAAAGAAAATCTGCTATCCTCTTCCCTCATGATTGTTCTTGATAAAATCACTAAGAAGATTGGCGTTCGGATCCTTTTTGAAGACGTCTCAGTTGCCTTCAATGCGGGAAACCGCTACGGCTTAACTGGCCCTAACGGGGCTGGAAAGTCGACTCTGTTAAAAATTCTTATGGGGGTAGAAGAACCAACCTCTGGAATCGTATCCCTTCCCAAAAAAGTGGGTTTCCTCAAGCAGAACATTCAAGAATTTAAAGACCTTAAAGTTCTCGACGTCGTGATTATGGGGAATAAAAGGCTTTGGAAAGCAATGCAGCAGCAAAATACCCTCTATGAGCAAGAGATGACCGACGCTATTGGGATGAAACTTGCAGAGCTTGAAGAGGTAATTGCGGAAGAAGATGGATACACCGCAGAGACCGATGCAGAGGTTTTATTGAGCGGTATGGGCGTGGAAGAAGAGTTTTATGCGAAACCGATGCACGCTCTCCCCCTGGACCACCAATTTCGGGTCCTTTTATGCCAGGCCCTTTTTGGTCAACCCGAAGCTCTTCTTCTTGACGAGCCGACTAACCACTTAGACTTAGACTCCATTCATTGGCTAGAAGGATTTCTCCACAAATACGCCGGCACCTTGATTGTAGTGAGCCACGACCGCCATTTCCTCAACACCGTTTGCACCCATATTGCCGATATCGACTACGAAACTGTCATTATTTATCCAGGCAACTATGATTCAATGATTGTTGCTAAATCTGAAGTGCGCGCAAAAACAGAACAAGATAACAAATCAAAAGAGAAAAAGATCTCTCAACTCAAAGAGTTTGTATCTAAATTTGGAGCCGGAACACGCGCTTCTCAAGTTCAATCGCGTATTAAAGAAATTGAACGGTTACAACCCCAAGATCTTAAAAAATCGAATATCCAGAGACCCTACATCAGATACAATGTTCCGGAAAAACCATCTGGACAGATCGTCTTTAAACTCGAGCATATTTCTAAGTCTTTCGACGATATCCGAGTCATCAAAGATTTTTCTTTAGAGATCCACAAAGGGGATAAGATTGGAGTCATCGGAAATAACGGCCGAGGAAAGACGACCCTTCTTAAGATGATCGCAGGGGTTCTCCCCCCCGACAAAGGACAGGTGGTTTTAGGTCACCATGTCGATTTAGGTTACTTTCCTCAAAACCATACTGACCTTCTCGATAAAACTTCCAAGCAGTCGATGATCGATTGGCTCCGCACTAAAAAATTTAATGTGATCGAGCAAGATATCCGTGGTGTTTTAGGTAAACTCTTATTCTCCGGCGATGATGGTCTTAAACTCATCAACCAGCTCTCTGGAGGGGAAACCGCCCGTTTGATTATTGCTTCTTTAATGCTCAATAGCTTTAATACTCTAATCCTTGACGAGCCTAACAATCACCTCGATCTGGAAGCAGTCTCTGCTTTAGGGGTGAGTTTAAAAGAATTTAAAGGAACTGCGATTGTTGCCTCCCATGACCGTGATCTTCTCACACACTTTGCAACAAAAATTATCGCTCTAGAAGAAGAT
The DNA here is from genome assembly GCA_964491795.1 of uncultured bacterium. Taxonomy (GTDB): domain Bacteria; phylum Chlamydiota; class Chlamydiia; order Chlamydiales; family 2-12-FULL-49-11; genus JAFEGE01. Next base: position 17,320 of record CAZBHP010000010.1, read on the forward strand.
GGCATCCACTTCCACAACGGTCCTCTCGAAGAGTATCTACAGGAAAAAGCTCTCCACAACTCCTAATACCATCCTTTCAGGGTTTTGAGTAAAGCGGCCAATAGGATTACGCAAAAGGTCTAACGTAAGCTAAGGCTCCCGCCTTCTCTAAGCCTAACTGCCGCAATCTCTCTCCAATTACAACAGCAGGATCTGCAACAGCCCCCATCACACCTCCTGCAATATCAGCCATTAGCATAGTTTTTGGGGCATAGTTTATTGGATATTCTGGGGTTGGAAAAATTGTCTTCACCGCAACCTCATCGACTTTTTGAGCAGTTGGTCCCCACTTGCAGAAATAACAGGCGAAAGCCGTTCCACATAAAACGCTCGTTACACTAGCCGCTCCTAATGCTATATCCATTTTTCTCCATTTTTTTCCAGGCATCTTAACAACAGTTAAGATTTAGGTGACTACTCCCTCGCCTAAAGGCGAAGGCTTCTAGGGATTACTCCCAAGCCATCTAGTCCGAGGGCTA
>CAZBHP010000011.1:0-1603 GCA_964491795.1 uncultured bacterium
GGTGGAGCATTAGTGGGCTCAGAAAGAAAAGAAATTAAATTTTGAGAAAGAGCTACGATTCCTTGTAAGTAAGATTCAAAGGCCTGAAGGATGGGTTTAGTGTAGAAACCATCCACTGCTGGGTTTGAAAGTTCCAATTGGTAAAGGGTATCGAAAACTTTTTTCAAGGGTCTATTTTTAGAAGTAGAAGAACCTCGAATAAATTCGATCAAAGTTCCATTCGATGAACGACAAGATATTAGAAGAGAATTTAGAGATTTTGCGCTCTCATAAGCTTTTAAATTAGTGAAGAAAGTGGATCCTGGCGCTGCTTTTCTTTGACTTGTTAAGATATTGACTGCGGTTACAGCAAGACTGCAGATTGAACTTACTAGAAATATATCTACAGAAGCTATATTCAAAGCAAAGAGAGCATTAGCTGAGGCTTCTGATTCTGGGCTCTCATTCTTTGCCGCAATAGTAATTATATTCCAAGTGGTAATAGCCATAGTTAAATCCTTTGTTTTTTGCAATTATAATAAACAATAGGAATATCTAACTAACAGTTGAGAATGTGTGTGTTATAGCTGTTCGAAGGCGGCTGCGAGATCGGGGGAGGGGCCGAGGAGCTGAACTTGGGAGAGCGCCCGCTGGATGTGGGGAGCGTCAGGAATGACCATGCCGAAGGAAAAGAGGAATCGAGAGACTTCTGCTTTAACTGCTTTAGAGAAGCGGTCAAAGAGGAGGAAAGCCTCTTGTTTAAATTCGATCAGAGGATCTTTTTGAGCCACACTTCGCATGGAGACTTCAGTACGAAGGTGGTCGATGGCAAGAAGGTGATTCTGCCAGTGTTTATCGATGCTGCTGACCATGAGAGAGCGTAGGACGTCATAAAGAGGTAGAAGAGGGGAGCCTGGTCGGTTAGAAATGCGCTGCATGGAGGAGATAATGCTGATATCGCGTTTTAGTTTACTCTTAAAAGCAGCTAGAATCTTTTGAGCCGCAAGAGTTTCAATCTCTTCTTGAGTATAGTTATCTTCATCGAAAAAGCCTTCATCTATCGTGACTGGAAAAGAGGCGAGAAGGGCTTGTCTATACTCTTCTGTTCTCCAACCGCCTTCTTCATTTTTACTTGTGAAGTAAGGGGCTGCAAGAACTGCTACAAAGGTTTCTAGAATTTCGTAAGCGATTAAAAGAGGGTTTTCAGCATGCAGGATGTCGCGTCTAAAGGCGTAGACTTCGCTGCGGTGCTTATTCATGACGTCATCGAATTCTAGCGTGTGTTTACGCATTGTGTAATTGCGCTGTTCAATTCTTTTCTGCGCCGTCTCAATAGCCCGGGTAAGAAGAGTTGCAGAGACAGGCTCCCCTTCAGGAGGACGATGCTTTTGAATAAGGGCAGTAATGCGTGTGGTTGCAAAAAGGCGCATGAGAGAGTCTTCAAAAGAGACGTAGAATTTTGATGATCCAGGATCCCCTTGGCGTGCACAACGGCCTCGTAATTGGCGATCGATACGTCTTGATTGGTGACGGGAGGTGCCGATGACGTGTAAACCGCCAAGACCTGCAACTCCTTCGCCTAGTTTAATATCGGTACCGCGTCCAGCCATATTGGTTGCAACGG
>CAZBHP010000011.1:1613-17213 GCA_964491795.1 uncultured bacterium
AATCGCCCCTCTTTGACCTGCAAGGGCAATAATTTCAGCTTCTTTAGCATGATTTTTAGCATTTAACACGCTGTGTGTAAGTTTGCTGTTTTTCAAAATACGGGAGAGCTTCTCAGAGATTTCGACAGACTCGGTTCCAATTAAGATAGGGCGCCCTTGTCCATGGACTTCTAGAATCTCTTTGAGAAGAGCGTTATATTTTTCTCTCTCAGTCATATAGACTTCGTCGTTTGAATCGGTACGGACACATTTTTTGTGTGTTGGAATTTCTAAAACATCAATTTTGTAGATCTCTTTAAACTCACGCGCTTCTGTGCTGGCAGTTCCTGTCATTCCGGCGAGACGTTCATAGAGTCTAAAGTAATTCTGCAGAGTAACGGTTGCGTAAGTCTGCGTCTCTTTTTGGATGGCAGCCCCTTCTTTGGCTTCAATCGCTTGGTGTAAACCATCAGAGAAGCGTCTACCTGGCTGAGGTCTTCCTGTATTCTCATCGATAATAACGATTTTTCCATCGTCTACGATATAGTCGATGTCTTTTTCCATCAAAAGTTGTGCACGAAATAACTGCCGAATGTTGTGCGCTTTTTCTTTGCGAACAGCATCTTCTTCTCTAAGGCCAAGTTTTTTCTGCATTTTGTCGGCATCAGAAAGGGTTGGATGGGCATCAATTTCGGCATATTCATGGCCTAAGTCTAGCATAGTAAATTCTGTGCCGTCACCTTGCCAGTTTTTAATCCCTTTATCGGTAAGCTCATAGTCAGAGTTTCTCTCATCGACCACGATATAAAGCTCGGAGAGGGCCTCTAGTCGCTCTTCTTTATTCGGTTCAGCCCAGTAATAAGTCTCTAAATTCTCAAGTCTTGCTCGTAGATCGGGGTGTTCGCGCATCCTTTTGAGGATTTTGTGTGTTGGCACTCCTTTGGAAACAAGCCACAAATTTTTAAGGGCAGTGGTAAGTTCAGCCTCTCCTTCTTTATTAAGTTTAGGAGAACTCTCTTCTTGTGTGAGAAAGCCAAGACGCTCAATTGTTTTGCGAGCCTCTGATGCAAGTTTGTTGCAAGCATCGCGCTGCAGTTTCACCATCACAGAGACAGGGGCTTCTAGTTTGTCATACATCTGTCTAGAACCAGTCGTTGGCCCAGAAATAATCAAAGGTGTTCTTGCTTCATCGATTAAGATAGAGTCAATTTCATCGACAATCGCAAAATAATGTCCTCTTTGGCATTCGTCAAAGGCGTTAGTTGCCATTGAGTTGTCGCGCAAGTAATCAAAACCAAATTCTGAAGCTGTTCCGTAAACTATATCTGCTTCATAGACTTCTTTGCGTGCAGTGGATCTTACTTCATCGGTAAGGGCTTTAACGGTGAGCCCTAAATAACGAAAGATGGTGCCGACCCATTCAGAGTCACGTTTTGCAAGATAATCGTTTACTGTAACGAGGTGCGTTGGCTTTCCGGTAAGGGCGTGCAAATAGAGAGGAAGCGATGCTGTAAGGGTTTTCCCCTCGCCTGTATGCATCTCAGCAATCGCGCCGTAATGCATAGCGATTCCACCCACAAGCTGCACGTCGTAGGGGACCATGTCCCATTTCTGGTTATAGCCGGAGACGTGGACTTCTGTGCCGACAAGGCGTCTACATGCATTTTTAACCACTGCATAAGCTTCCACGAGAAGATCGTCTGTGGTCTCGCCTTTCGCAAGGCGGCCCTGAAATTCAACTGTTTTTGCCTTTAGTTCGTCCTCGCTGAGGGACTGTAGAGCCATTTCCGCTGTATTGATTTTTTTTACAATGCGAAAATATTTCTTTACAAGACGTGTTTGCTGAGTGCCAAAAATCTTCTTTAAAAAGCCTGCCATATCCTTCTATTGTATCTAATTTATGCATTTTCTTCCCCAAATTTTCTCCTCCTGTGTATTCTCATGTAAATATGAAGATTATAGACCGAGTCACAACAGCGATTTTCGAGGAGAAAATTTATGGAGAAAAGTTTCTCCGTTTTGCCTATGGAAAATGGGGTTTTTTCTTGGCTAAAACAATTGCGCGGCTCCCTTTTTTTTCGTGGTTGATGGGCCTTTGGATGAGGCTTCCTTACACAAAGAAAAAAATAGGCCCGTTTGTAAAAAAATATGAGGTCGATGCGGCAGAGTTTGAAGAGAGTTCTTTTAGTTCTTTTAATGACTTTTTCGTGCGTAAACTCAAAAAAGAGGCGCGTCCTCTCTCTTCATCGACTGTGATTGCTCCTGCAGATGGCCGCTACGTGGCTTACCCCCATTTTTCTGAGTCAGAGGGGATTTTGGTGAAAGGGGAGACCTTTAGTCTTGAAGATCTTTTTGGAGATAAAGAGCTTGCTCATCAATATCATGATAGCTCTCTTGTGATAGCACGTCTTGCGCCGCCCGATTATCATCGATTTCACATGCCAATTACAGGAACGCTCGAAAAGAAAAAACTAGTTCATGGGCAACTTTTCTCTGTAAATCCTCACGCACTAAAAGGCCGGTTACATCATATCACGCAGAATAAACGGGTGATTCTTCCGATAGAGACCCAAAATTTTGGAAGAGTCCTTTTTATCCCGGTGGGAGCGACTTTTGTCGGTAGCATTCATTGGACGGTTAAAGGGGAAGAAAAGGTGCAAAAAGGGGAGGAGCTTGGATACTTCTCTTTTGGAGGTTCGATGATTCTTCTGTTCTTTGAAAAGGGCAAGATCACCCTTGCGCCAGATTTAGTAAACAATAGTAAAAAGGGGTTTGAGACCTTTATCCGGTTTGGCGATTCTTTGCTGGCTTTGTAAATTCTGTGGGCACAACAGTTAAGAGAAGTTCAGTAGCGCTTACTTTAGCTTCTCTGAAAACACAGTAGCGGCTGCCCATTAGCTCGAAAGAGGTAATATAAAGACCTTCTTTATTGTAAGACCACTCTATTACAGCGTAAGTAGAGTGGGTTGCCTTTTCTGCTTTTTCCCCTTTCTTAGATAAAGATGCATCGGGGGCTTTAATTTCTAAGCTCATTTTGAAATGGTCCCCGCTACTGCAAGGGGCCCCTTTTTCCATGCTGTAGGGGATAGGAAAGGTGAAAGAGGTCTGATTGTCTAAAACCCCCTGATAGTGGGCTACAGAAACGGTTGAATCTTTACCTTTTGCATCTTGTATTACCTTGGGGATAAAATCGATATCGATGATGTAGGGGAGGTTTTTAGGGGAGAAAGAGCGTAACGTAAAAGACATCTGAGGTTTAGCAATCTTTGCTTGTGTCGTCTCTTTCAATTCACCCACAAACACTTTCAAAAGAGCGCCGAAAAAAGAGAGGAGCATGTCTTTTATTTGATTATACACAGATTTTTATTACTCTTTTTTATTTTTCTTTAATTATACACGTCTCAGATAAAATAGTATTAATTATTTGAAGTTAAGGGTTTTTTATGTTACTATAGGAGGATGGAAAAAAGCCTCAAACAGAGTCCTTTGCCCCCTTTTTTGCGCCAAATTAGGCGCTCTCTTCTTTTCTTTGATCGATACCGCTATCCTCGCTTAGGAAGGGCTTTAGCTTCTCTTCTTGCTGAACCTAAGGCTTTTGTAAAAACTGTTTTCTATTATCCGTTTGGGCGATTTCAGTTTAACTCCCTCAAAATCAACGGTCCTGCCATTCTTCTCCTGCACGGAAATCACCATAATCCGTCCGCCTTTTTTGGTCTTTCTCGCTATCTTAAAAAAGAGAAGGGGATAGGTCCCCTTTTTACTGTCGCCCTCCCCTCCGGTGAGATCACAGAAAATGACATCTCCCGGGTTGAAGAAAAACTTGCCCATATCCGCTCTCTTTATGAAAAAGAAGGGATCCCTTTCAGCTTTAGCATTGTAGCCCATTCACGAGGAGCTGAGGTCGCAGCGCGCTTCCTCTCTCATCCCAATCTCTCTAAGGTCGTGGCTCTTGGAACCCCTATTTCCACCCTTTTTACCCCAGAAAATCAAGAGAAGCTCTTCGAAATAGATGCCCTGCGTGATGTTCTTGTTTTAGAGCGTTCTACAGGCCCAAATCAAGCCGATTTCAACCTGGGCCACCTCGGGCTCCTTCATTGCCCTAAGGTCTTCCAAAAGATCCATTCCTGGCTTAAATAACTCTTTGATTTACTCTATAGCGAGCAGCTTTTTTGATCCCTTCTTGGATGAGGATCCCCTTTTCTATGAGATCAGAGAGGTCTCTTTGTAGGGATCTGCGGTGAACTTCAGGGAATAGCTTTTCATAGTCTTGAATTGTAAAAGTCTCGTGATCGATTAAAAGGTTCTCAAGAGCTCTTTTTTGACGAGGCGAAAGTTTATGTTTTGCAGCTAATCCTTCTATTTGTAGAGCTTTAGTTCCTTTGCTTTGAATTTCATGCATTTGTGCTTGTAGTGCGAAGGTGAAATATTCAAGCCAAGGAGTCATATCCATGTGATTGTTGCGAACTGATTGTAGGGCATCATAGTAAGCTTGCCGATTGCGGTCATAATACTCGCTAATCGTGAAAAGCTTTTTGAAGTCATAGTTGGAGCGATATAAACACAACGTAGAGAGAAGGCGAGAGGTTCTTCCGTTGCCATCTACGAAAGGGTGAATATGGACTAATTGGAATTGCGCGATTCCAGCTACCAATACGGGAGGAATTGTTCTTTCGTTCTGTAACCATTCTACTAACTCGCTCATAAGGAGGGGGACGTCATAAGGAGCAGGAGGAGTATAAATAACCTCTTTGGTTTTTGAGTTGGCTACATAGTTTTGAGATCGCCTATACTGGCCAGGTTCTGCGCTATTGCCTCTCACCCCTAAAACTAAGCGTTTGTGAATTTCTCTAATAAGCCCTTCAGTAAGACTTCCTCCAGAAAAAACATATTCAGAGACGAAATCAAAGGCCTTGCGGTAATTAAGTAACTCCTTAACATCTTCGGAGTCAGCTTCTGGCATTGTTTCGCCCGAAATTAATCTTTCAGATTGGTTGAGGCTTAAATGGGTGCCCTCTATGTGAGTTGTATGGTGTGCTTCCAGGATCAAGGCCCTTTTTTGCATTTTAGTAACCCAGTCTGTGGATAGCTGGGCGGCATCCAAAAATCCTCGCGTCCGCTCAATAGCGGTTAAGGCTGAAGCAATCGGGATAGTAATAGAAAATTTAGGGACGAAAGGCATACATTTACGACGTTTTTACCTAATTTTTGTCATAAAAGCATTTAATTGGCAATTTTTATGACGCTTTTGCGACATTTTTTGCGACAAAATTTGAATAAATATGGCGTAAAACTAGTCCAGCCGAGAGCAAATCGGGCAGGCTGCCTTGTTATGACGACGAGCAGGACAGTAGGCCCTTGCAAAGTAGATCATCTGCAGATGAAGCTTAATCCATGACGACTTAGGGAAGTGTCTTTTGAGGTCGGCTTCGACCTTTTCAGGGGTTTTCCCTTTAGAGAGACCCCAGCGTTTGGCGCAGCGTAAGATGTGGGTGTCTATGGGAAAAGCTGGGACCTGAAAGGCTTGACACATGACCACAGAGGCAGTTTTATGGCCTACTCCCGGGAGAGACTCTAGATCTTCGAAGTTCTGTGGGACCACTCCTCCGAATTCAGCAATCAGCTTTTGAGAAAGGGCTAGGATTGCTTTGGCTTTCATCCGGAAAAAGCCGAGGGGATGCAAGATTTCTTCTAGTTTAGACTGAGGGATTTTAGCCATCTTCTCAGGGGTATCGGCGAGGGCAAACAGGGTGGGCGTAGTTTGATTGACTCGGTTGTCTGTGCACTGGGCCGAGAGGAGAACTGCAACCAAAAGGGTGTAGGGGTCTTTGTGGGCGAGGGGGATTGCGGGATTTGGAAAATGGGACTCTAAAATTTCTTGGATAAGAGAAGCTTTCATTTCCCCACGCAAAACTTTTCAAAGATAGCGCCTAAGATGTCTTCTGTGATGTTCGTTCCGAGAATGAGCGAGAGTTGTTTGAGAGCGGCACGTAAATCAAAGACAAGAAACTCAGGGGAAATTTCTGAGTTGAGTCCTTGGATGACTGTCTCCACCGAGGTAACCGCTGTTTTAAGGGCTAAAAAGTGCCGCTCTTGCGTGACAATGATCTGATCGTTGTGTGTCTCTGAGGAGGGGTAGGCTTTTTTTACAATCGCCTCTTTGAGTGCTTCAAGACCTCTCTTTTCCCGGGCAGAAATATAGAGGCCTGGGTGGGTGTGTGGGGAGTGGGGAAGATCGCTTTTATTGTAGACAATGAGGGCTTTAGGATAGCTTTCTATCCAAGTTTTCTCCTCGAAAGAAGGCTCTCTTGAGGCATCTAAAATCAAAAGGAGAAGGTCTGCTTTTTCGGCTGCTTTTTGCGACCGTTTGATCCCTTCTTCTTCGATCACCTCAGTCGTTTTTCGAATGCCTGCTGTGTCTGTAATGCGAAATGTGTAGCCTTTGATGCGTAGTTCTTCATGCAGAAGATCACGAGTGGTGCCTGGGATCTCTGTGACAATCGCCCTCTCTTCGTCGAGAAGAGCGTTGAGAAGAGACGATTTCCCCACATTCGGAGAGCCCAAAAGGCAAAGAGAAGTCCCCTGAATCAACCTTTTCCCATCATAGAAAGTCTCAAGAAGACGGGTCATCTCTCCTTTGGTGGACTCTAAAATGTCGAGAATTTCTTCTTTGGTAGCAAATTCGAGCCCCTCTTCGGGATAATCTACCCACGCTTCTAAGATAGCGGTGATATCGGTGAGTTTTTTTTGCAGATCTTTGACCTGAATAGAGAGTCTTCCTGCGAGTTGTTTTTCAGCCGCTTGGAGGGCTTGGTCGCTCTTAGCTGCAATCAATTCTTGGATCGCCTCTGCCTGGGCAAGATCAATTCTCCCATTGCGGTAGGCCCGCTCACTAAATTCACCTGGATTGGCGGGGCGAGCCCCTATCTCTAATACCCGGGCTAAGACCTTCTGAGTGACATGCACCCCGCCATGGCACATCAACTCGACCGTGTTTTCCCCTGTAAAAGAGCGCCCTTCATGCATCACAAGCAAGAGGACTTCATCGATGACTTCGCCATTCAAACCTAGAATCTTTCCTAAATGGGCTGTATGTGAGGCGTAAGAAGGGACATTCCCTGAGAAAATCTGATCAGCATAGGTTAAAGCCTCTTTCCCAGACAGTCTAATCACGCTGATGGCTCCCATACCTGGGGGTGTGCAAATGGCTGCGATCGTCTCGTGCATAAGTTTTCTAAAAATTTCTAATATGTAAGATCTAGGGTTTCTTATTTAGACCTCAAGAATAACTCAAAGAAACGGACTAGGCAAGCAATCTTATATGTAAAATCTATTTTAATATAGATTTTTTGCTTAAATATATTATAATTAATGCTGATAAATAATCTTAATCAAAGGTAAAAGCGATGGATAATGTAGCTAATCAAAATTTCTTTACTAGAGGTCCAGTTTCTCCTGCTGTGAGTTCTCTTTATGATAAATCACAAGTTCTATTTCATAAGGCCGCTACATTTAATGAGGTGACTGGCTGTCCAGCACAGCCAAGATGGCATATCACCGTGGTTGCTCATAGAGTGGCTTATCTAGCTGGAGGCTGGTTTCTACTCGCTATATCTCCTTTTGAAGCTCTAGTTAAAGGCGTTGGTGAAACCGCTATCAGAGGATTAAATGCCCTTACCCGCGGCAGAATCGTCGCCCTCAATACTGCTCCCGGCTCCAGATCCCTTGGCTCTTATTTCCGCGAAGCTGCTACTCTAGAAAAAGTTGCCTTTTTCACCTTTTTCCTTTGCATCGCCTCTGTTTTCAATTTCCGCGCCGTGATCCGTTATATAGATCATCTTCAAGATGATCCAGAAATTAACTCTGATACCGAAGCAGGTGATGCTCCACCTCCTGTAGGTGTTGATAGTGGCGACAATCCAGAGGGTCCAGGCGGACCTCCTCCTGTAGTTCCTCCAATGGTTCCAGCAGCGCCATCTTTGCCAGTCGGCGATGAATTGACATTAGCTCTTCCTGGTTCTCCGGATGCTCCAAGCCCACCACCAGTCGCAAATGCATGGACAATAATACCGACTTCGTCACGACCTACTCATCCATTCGCAGCTCTTGCCCCAAGAGCAGAAGAGGTAGCTGTTGTAACGTATTCGCCTCCGCGTTTAGATGGTGAAACTTTGCCATTAGACAGGCATATAACGTCACAAATTTTACGGTCTTTGCTTAGATCTATACCAAGAGATCCAAGACAACGTGATGCGTTCGTAAGAGCTTGGGAAGAAGGTAGCTTGAGTGAGATGAGAGTTGTAGAGAGAGTCGAATCGAGATCTTCTTTGGGTTTGATACAATCAATTATCTTGTCAGATCGTAATCGAGTAGAAGAATTACCAGATGGTGATGCATCGACTGAGATAGCTGCAGAAGATAGTTTAGCAGCTCCAGAAGCGAGGGATCCTTCTCATAGGACTGGCAGAGAGGTTATAGCGAGTGTATTAGACGAGTTATTGACACCTCCAGTTCCTGTAGCTGCAAGAGCGGTTTCGGCTATTTCAGCACCTACACGGCCTCCTCTTTTCTCGGAAGGAAATGGTCAGGTTGCAGGAGCTGCCCGTATGAGGAGTGCTGTTACAAGTTGGGTTGCCACATTAGGTGGAATAAGGTCTCGTGTAGGAGTGCAAATACCAAAAACTCCCACTTTTCAAACTAGGTTACAGGCTGCTTGTGAAAGATTCGGACAGCTTAATGTTGCGTTAACTGTTATTACAAGAGAAAGCGAGCTTGATTCTGGGTCACAGCAGGCTATTTTTAATCTTTTTGCAGCTAGGAGTCAGCAAACAGGTGCGGGAGCTTTTGTTTTTGCTCAGACTTTTACAAGGCCAGAACTTGTGAATACAGATATGGACAGAGATGATGTGGATACAACTCTTGTGATTACAGAAGCGGAGATTACAGAAGTTAGATCCGCTAAGCCGGGTTTAAGCCGAGAAAAAGCAATTGACGTTGTAGTTTCAACCAAAATCAAGAGAGACATTGTAAGCGCATTCTTACCCGTTATTGCAGAAGGACAGAGAGCGTTTGCGCTTCCTGTAGTGCTCAAGGGCGAGGTTCGTGCATGGCATGCACTTGCAGGTAAACCGCATGACCATAATGTGCTTCTCTATGTTGATCTATCTGCTGAAACTAAGGTGGTAGAATATTTCAATCCTTCTAACACGCAGCATGATAGAGTTTGGGTGTCTCCAACGATCTCTAAAGTTAAGGTTAGAGTAGGTAACGGAAAGTTGACAGAAAGAGCAATTACTTTGGGAGAAATAGTGGAAGCTCTTCAATCTCATGTAGGTGCTGCTAATCCTCCGGTTGTTGTCGGTAAGGCTTACCAAAAAGATGATTACACTAGCTGTGGAATTTGGGTGTCTCGTTATGTGCAAACGCGTCTTTTCCAAGGTCTTTCTTTTGAAGATTGGCAAAGAGGTCCTCGAGGAGAAGCGATTCGAGTAGCCGGCATTGTGGAGCAACGTAAAATTCTTGCTGAAAGCGTAATTGCTGACATCGGGCTTTTAGGAGTCGGACCTTCTGAAGGAGTTTCTGCTGCAGCGGCAGCTGCGGTTTCAGCTCCACCAGTTTCAGTGCCCTTTGCTGTTGAAACAATTCCAGTAGAAAATACGATGGATGATGGAGCTCCTCTTCTAGCGCGTGTTATGGAGTGGGACAGTGGTTCTAGCGAATAAGATCGATAAGTAACAGAAAAACCAAAATTTCGTAAACGGTTTCTTGAGGAGATCCTCAAGAAACCGTTTTTTATTAACAAAATTTCTTCCGAGAGAAAGGCCAATCAAAGACAAGCAAGATTGTTTTAGTAGCTTAAGCTAAAAGCTCGTGTTCGGATTTTTGCGAGAGAATTTCCCAAAAGCCCTCTCTAGCAGTTTTGTTTTGGTAGAGGATGGCGTAGACGCCGCGGATCAAGGGGAGGTCGAGCTCGTATTTTTCAATGAGGTCGTAGGCGGAGAGGGCGGTGTATTCTCCTTCGACGACGGCGCCAATTTTTTTCTTGGCTTCGTCTTTGGAGAGGCCTTGGCCGAGGAGTAAGCCGAAGCTGTAATTGCGGCTGAGGTTCGAGACGCCGGTGACGATGAGATCGCCGATGCCGGAGAGACCAAAGCAGGTTACTTCTTCAGCGCCTTTAGCCCGCGCAAGGGCGCACATCTCTTGGAGGCCGCGCGTGATTAAGAGAGCCCGGGTATTGAAACCACAACCTAGACCTTCGGAGAGACCGCAAGCAATTGCGATGACGTTTTTAATAGCGCCGCCGAGGGCGACTCCCAGGATGTCTCTATTTTTAGAGACGGCAAAGAGAGGGGAGTCAAAGAGAATTTTACCCATTTCAAGAACATCTTCATCACCGGCTGCGATCACTGCAGCACTTGGCTGCTCTTCCATGACCTCTTTAGCAAGGGTTGGGCCGCTTAGGCATCCGATCAGGTCAGAGCTTCCAAAGACATCAAAGGCTACTTCTGCGAGGAGTAAACCACTTCCTTGCTCAATTCCTTTAGAGGTGATGATAAATGGTTGTTTAAGACCACCTGCTTTCTGGAGAAGGGTGCAGACAGAGCGAAAGCCACCTGCAGTCACGCACTCAACGATAGCTTCTTGCTCAAGAATTTCTTTTATATTGCGGGTGACTGTGATGTTGGGAGAAACCGGTAGATCTGGAAATTTAGGGTGGCCGCACCCTTTTTCGATGTTGCTTAAGACCGCTTCTTCGATAGACCAGAGAAGGACCTTGTGGCCCTTATTGGCGATGATGTTGGCGAGGGTGATTCCCCAAGCGCCGCTTCCTAAAAATCCGACTCTCTTCATGAAGAAATAGTATATAGTAATCGCTCGACGAAGGCAAGGTCAGCGATCGTTTTAATCGGGGCAAACTCTTTTTTTCTGTCGGCAAGGACCACTTCATAAGAGGGGGCTGAAGGGAAAGCATCGAATATAAACCTTTCAAAATGAAAAGCCTGGTTCCGCTCGACTTTATGCCATGGAAGGGAAAGCGAAGCTGCTTTTTCAAAAAAAGATTTTTTTGCAGCAAAGCAACCCGAGTATCCCCAGGGGTTGGCATACCCTTTTGGAAGTTGGTAATACTCGGCCACGAAAAGGCGCCCTTCCTTCTCTACAAGAGCTCCGAGCTTTTCTTCACCCGCTTCTTTAAGCACCGCTTTTACCGAGAGATCAACATCGGGATTGAAAAGACGTGGATCAAAAGGATCATTGAGGGGATTGTCAATCGGAACAACCGAGATTCTATCAACGTCGTGCCACTTTTGTAAAAGCGATGAGGCGGCAAGCGCACCATAGAGGGCTCCATTTCCTTCAGGTGACTCTTCGTAGTGAGTTGTGAGACGTGGCAACACACGCGTTTGAAAAAGGGGAATATGACCAAACCCTTTTTCTTGAAGAAACTCTTGGGTTTGTCGATGGGTGCTCGGCGATGTCATAATCGCCATAGGGCGGCCTTTCCCTTTTTCTAGGAGGATCTCGTAGAGCGATTTTCCATGGATAGAGAGCATCCCTTTTGGATAGTCTAGCCCAAGGCGTCTCCCTTTTCCTGCGGCTAGAATGATTGCTGCGCTTTTTTGGGGAGAGTAGATGGTTTGAAGAGAGGAGATTTTTGGCAGACTTTTTTCTGTGAAAACAAACGGGGTAGGAGGAGAGAGAGAAGGGCGGACAGTCAAAGCCCGTTTTACTGCTTGGGTGACCTCGAGAGTCTCAATTCTTTTCATACATCGAAAGTCGATCGGACAGACCCTTTTGTAACAAGGGGAGCAGGCAACTTTCTTATGAATCACTTCGCCCCAGCCGTAAGGGCCGGTTGCAATCTCATTTGTCGATCCAAAAAGGGCAACTAGAGGGACTTCAAGGGCTGCTGCTATGTGCATCGGTCCGCTGTCATTTGTTAAAAATGCATCTAAACTTCCGATCTTAGCGACTAGCTCATGCAGGTTTGTTTTTCCAGCCAAGTTGATGACATTCGGAGGTAAATCTTTACAGATCTCTTCGATGAGAGAGGCTGTATCTTTTCCTCCAAAAAAGAGGATCTCGCTGTAGGGGATATCTTGTGCAAGAGCAAGCGCCACCTCTCGAAATCTTTCAGGAAGCCAACACTTGGCAGAGCCGTAGGCGGCTCCTGGGTTGATCCCAATGCGAGTGATGCCGATTGGTTTCTCTTCTTTAGGAATGAAAAGGCTTGGTTTGGTGGAGGAAGGCCCAAGGAGCGTTTTGTAAGTTTCGACCAGGTGTTGTTTCTCTTTGTGAAGAGGAAAAGGGACTCTATCTGTCAGAAGAAAAGATCTACATCTGGTGGCAAAGCCTATCCGCTTTTTTACCCCTCCTGCCAAAAAGTGCCAGGCGGAAGAGAACGAGTTGGTCAGAAGGATCCCCTCATCAAATTTGTATTTCCGGAGCAGTTTCAAAAGAGAATCGTTACCGCTTTTTGGGAAAAAGCGGTTAGCGCGGGAAAAGGAGATAACTTTATTAATAAAAGGATTGCCATCTAAAAGATCAGCAAAGGGAGTAGAGACAAGAGCTGCGATAAAGGCGTCGGGGTAAGCTTTGCGTAAGTCTTCTAAGATGGGCGTTGCCATCACAAAATCGCCTATCCAATTAGGCATACGAACAATAATACGGGTCATAATCAACCAAGTATGAACGAAGTCTTTTAAAAAAACAGAAAAAAAACTATTCTGTGTTTAACAGAAGGGAAGGTGAGGAGATAATGAAAAAGGGTTTATCGTTAGGAATTGCGCTGACGCTTGTTGCTGTAAACAGTTATGGAAGTGGTGTGATAGTCTCCTCCGATGAGATGAGATTGCCGACCAGAGAGGTGGATGTCTTTCTTGGAAGCCCTCTTCATACGTTTCAGATAGAATTTGCGGCCCTTTTTTTGCAGCCAACCGCAAGTAATCTTCACTACGCCGCAGAAGCAACGCCTCTACCGGTTCCCTCTCCGAACTGGCTTATTCATGAAGTAGATACCGATTATAAGTTTGGGTTTGATTTAGGGTGTAGTGGTGTCTTCCACGATCTAAATACGTATATGCGGATTAATTGGGAGCATTTTCATAACTCCGATTCAACAGCTGTCACAGTCTCTTCTTCAAATATGATCGGTCCTTTCTTTGAAATCGGTCCTGATGCCTCTTTTTTTAAGCAGTCGAGTGGGAAAGCAACTTTCCATTTTGATGAAGTCAATCTCGACTACGGAATTTTTATTAATTTTGGTGACCGCTTGCAGACGAACTGGTTTACAGGCATAAGCTATGCAAGAATTAAACAGACCCTGTACTCCACTTTTTCTAATCCTGAAGAAACCATTGTTCGCACCCTTGATGTCCCGTCAACGTTTCAAGGAGCGGGGCCCCAGTTTGGTTTAGATTTTTCTTATCGTATTGTTAAAGGTTTGCAATTAACTGGGGAAGCTGTGAGCGCGATGCTCGTAGGTCCTCTCAATAACAACACTACTTATCAGACATTTGCTCCAGACCTTGTCATTGTGAATGTAACCCCTCCAAATGTCCAGACGACCACAGTGCAAAAACAGATGCAGCTTGTCCCTGCCATAGAAGGAAAGCTCGGTCTTGCCTATTGGGTTGCAACAGAGCCTTGCCGTCTTCCTCTTACCATGAGATTTGAATTCGGCTACCAGGGGCAAATCTATTTAAACGCCATTCAATCGATAGATATGGGAAGTGAAGTTTTAATCCCACCCCTTGTTCCTAACACTATAGGCGTCTATGCTCGGAGCTTTCAACAAACGTTGAGTAACTTTGCCCTTGCAGGCCCCTATCTACGTTTTGACTTCGGATTTTAGTTTGAAACAAGCAAAGCGCATCCTGGGCGTTGACCCAGGGACAAGATTCACCGGCTGGGGAGTGATCGAGGTGGTTGCTAACCGCTATAAGCTCTTGGGCTTTGGAGTCATTACTCCAAAGACGCGCCTTGCCCTTGAACACAAATACCTTGAAATTTTCGAGGGGCTTTTGCAAGTGATTGATGAGTATCTACCCGAGTCTTTGTCTATTGAAACGCAATACGTAGATAAAAATGTCCAAAGCGCTATCAAGCTTGGCATGGCAAGAGGGGTCTCTCTTCTTGCCGCTGCAAAAAAAGGCTTAAGTGTCTTTGAGTATGCCCCCACAGTTGCTAAGAAAGCGGTGACTGGAAACGGGAGCGCCACCAAGGTTCAAGTCAGCACTATGATGAAAATTTTACTGGGCTTAAACGAGCTGCCCCCTGAAGATGCCGGAGATGCACTCTCATTAGCCCTTGCTCACGCACACAGAAGAGAGGATAGCCGATGTACGCTTATATAAAAGGCAAACTTGTAGAACTCAGCCCCGAACATGCAGTCATTGACGTCGGAGGTATTGGATACAAAATCTCCATCCCGGTCTCTCTTTACGCAAAAGGGTTAAAGCTTCAAGAGGAGATTCTCCTCTACACAACGCAAGTTGTCCGAGAAGATGACATCCGCCTCTTTGGTTTTCTAGAAGCGGGGGAGAGAGAATTCTTCGAGAAGCTCATCGCCCTCTCAGGTGTTGGAGCAAAAACTGCTCTGAACCTTCTTGGGCATTTAGGTTGTAAAGATTTACATCTAGCTATCCAGACGCAAGATGTCTCAACGCTTGTCCGTGTCCCTGGCATTGGTAAAAAAAGCGCCGAGCGAATTATCGTAGAACTTGCCGACCGGATCGCCAAATGGGCCCCTCTTCTCTCCGACAAACATAGGCATGTCCCAACTGTCGCTGCAGATGCCCTCTCCGCCCTTGTAAACCTGGGCTATCAAGCAGCCCTTGCACAAAAGGCCATCCACCGAGTGGTCGACAAGAAAGGCGAGTCTCTTTCCTTAGGTGAGCTAATTAGCTCTGCCCTGAAAGAGATCTAAATAGAATTCGCGGTTTTTATCTTTGAGAAACCCGTGATCTCACAGTCTGAAGCGCTTGAAGGTTGTAAATCTCAGCTGTGAGGTTTTCAGCCTCTATTTGCGCCTCAGTGTTTTGTTGTTCTATTCTTTCCATCTCTCTCTCTAATCTTTGCTGCGCTCTTCTTAACTCTCTTGCTTCTCTACTTAGCCCGCTTATGGTGACTAAACCGAAAAAATTAAAGTAAGTTACAGCCCGAATAGAAGAGGCTAAAGACTCCTTTCCCCAAGTTTTTCCAAAAACTAGGGCTACAAGGCGTAAACACCCAAAGAAAACAGTCTGGATTAAGGCAAGAGGTGCAGTAATAGACCAAGAGCATATAATGCAAACTCCGATGAAAACTCTATAGGTAAAACTTCTAGAAGAGGATCTGTCTTCAAGATCCTCATAAAAAAGGGTGGCTTGCTCTGCTAAGGTAATAGTTGAGACGGGTGTCATAAGATTATCCTTATAAGAAATATGAGCTAAACAGTATATACATCAGATGGTTTTTTGCTAAATAAGACTGTCTTAAGGAATGTTAAAAGAACCTCCTTCTGAAGAAGGAGGCCTCGACTTTGGACATTTCCATAGAAATTAGGTTGCTTCTTTTTATGTAACCACATTCCTAAAAGTTATCCTTCTTTTTAAGCAAAGGGGCTGCTCTCGCATAGCCCCTCTG
>CAZBHP010000012.1:0-17136 GCA_964491795.1 uncultured bacterium
CTCTTGTTCACTCTCTTTTCAATGCAGGCACTAAAGTTTCTGTACAAGATGAGGAAAGTGAATACCGCAACTTTAGATCTCTTTCTTATTGGATTGATCTTGCAGCTGAAAATGGGCTGATATGGGATGGACAAAAGCCACTTGTCCGTCAAGGCGACCCAACTCTTAATTCTATTATTATTTTAAAAAAACCAAAATCAGAAGCTGTTCCATGTCCTAAAGACACAGCACAAACAAGACCTGGTATCCAAACATACCTTACAGGACCTGAATGGCAAAATGTCCGCTCTACACAAACTTACGCAGCCTTTATTGAACATACACCGTTCTATCAATTCCCCTATTTCCGAGAGATCAAAAATTTCTGGCATGTCTACAGAGAATCGTGGAAAGCAGCTCGTAAACATTACTCTTTTTACCAAACTCTCACAGCAGAACATACCCTCATGAACACCTTTATTGGGGTCATGATGACTGTCGAATATACCTGTAAAGGGCTTATCTCCGCCCCCCTTTCCTGGTTTTACACTCAAGAAGAACATAAAGAGTCGCTTATAACCACTATTTTGCTCCAAGAGCATGAAGCAAATTCGCCCACTTATCTAGATATTCCCCGTTATAGAAAATCCACCCCCATTTTGATTGACTTAGCAATGAATGGAACCGAGTTTATCTCGATCTGTGGAGAAAAAAGGATCCAATTTGATCTACTTTTAGAAGAAAATGCCCCTTTGCCAACTTCTCTACGCGGCGCTAAGTTTCTTTATGAAATCCCTCTTATACAAAACCCAAAAGCAAAGCTAGCAGCCTATGAAATTCCCGTTTGTCTTTTAGCAGAAGCTCTAAGGCAATCAACTAAAGAGGGACTAACGGTTGATTACATTCACGATTTTTAATGTTTATAGTCTTTTAAAAAGCATATGACTTTTTTAGGAAGCATGCGCTCTTATTTTTTATCAGACCACAGGTCGACGTTGAAGAAGGCCCCTGTTAAAGGGACCCAAACAGAGAAGATTCCGGAGGACTCTTCGAATTTGGGACAGGGCCGATGCAAACGGATGAAAAATAAGAGATGCAGGCGATCTAAAAGGGTCATATGCTTTTTAAAAGACTATATAACTTAAGCTTTGGAGATAGAGGCTTAAGTCACAAGCCGACCACGTGAATCTAAATGAAACGTTGTGGGGGTCATGGGAAACGGTTTGATCTTCATAGCTCCCCAGTAACTTTTGCCCTCCCCCTCGTAGCAAATGAGAAGTTGCTCGCCGGGGTGGATGGCTTTTTTTGCGACGTAAATGAGTTCAAAAGGGGCTGGTGAGAGACCTTTTTTGTTGGAAGGGATTTTCACAAAATGGGCTTCTACATTCGGCTTTTCTGAGTGATTGATGAAACGGGTGAAATTCCCGGTGTTAAGAGCATCTACTTCAACCGCATAAAGCCTTTTTGGGTGATAGGCACGTGAAGGGTCCCACTTCTGTTGCTCCTCTCTTGTAAGCTGAAGGTCTGATAGAAGGGTAAAGACATAATCGGAGTCATCTTCAGGACTTGGAAGCTCGAGGTTTTGGGGGCGTATGCGCACTTTTCCAGAATACGGGGCGATGGGGGTTCCTCTTGGGATTGCTTGAGCTTTAGGATGGAGAAAAACTCCGTAACCAAGTTTTCCTTTGAGCTTTTTAATCACTAAATAGCTTGGGAGGCCACTTTTTCGAATCTCTTTAAAAATAGCGGGCATCTCTTCCACAATTTTTTTGCTGGCCAAAGGAATATAAATATTATCTTTTTTGATCATGTAGAGACAGAAACTAAATAAATTTTTACTTATTTTCTGTCTTGGTAATGTGAACTTTATCATTAAATGGCTGTCTGTTAGCGGATCTCAAAAACTAGACCCTCGCTTAAAATAAACCCTATAAAAATTTACCAAATCTAGCCACATCTAATTAAAAACTCGGCATTTTTTATGAGAAAATATGCTATCCTTTTCGGGGGATCACTGTCTTAAGGTTTAAAAGTGGAACAAAAATACTACGGCATCCATGCCGCTTTGACTATTTGGGAAAAAAGGCCGCAAGATATCGTCCGTGTTTATTTACACGAATCTAATATTAAAACTTTTAAACCTCTTCTTAAATGGTGTGCAGATAAAAAAAAGGTTTACCGCGTTGTCCCGGTCGATGAACTCAATCGGATCACCGACTCGGTTCACCATGAGGGTGTTTGCGTCCTTGCCAAAGAACTTCAGCCGATTGGTTTTGCAGAATGTCTCGCCTCTTTAAAAAGTCCAAAGATCTGCCTTCTCTATCTCGACGGGGTACAAAATCCCCATAATATTGGATCGATCTTGAGAACTGCAGCCCACTTTGGTGTTCCTTATATCCTGGGCGATCGTCTCCCCATATTGAGCCCCTCGGCATGCCGTATCGCAAAAGGAGGTACCGAAATGGTCCGCCTCGTTCAACTAGATAAGCCGATCGCAGCTATAAACCGTTTAAAAAAAGAGGGATTTGCTTTTATTGGCACCTCTAGTCATGCAACGGCCTCCCTCTATCAGTACCAATACCCGGCCCGCACCATCCTAGCTTTTGGTTCCGAGGCTGAAGGGATGAGTAAAGAGCTCCTTAATTTGACCACGCAAAAACTCCAAATCCCAGGCACGGGCTTCGTTGAGAGTCTCAATGTCTCGGTTGCAACAAGCCTTTGCCTCGGCGAATATACCCGGCAGCATCCTCTATTATGAAAAAAACAGCTTACCTAGCACCGCTTGGCCTTGAAAAAGTCCTCCTCAAAGAATTAAAAGATGTCGACCAATCAATCGGTCGATTGATCATCGCTCGTGGTGATGAGCAAGAAGTCCACTGGGCGCAAAACGTTTGGCGCGATTTAGAGTTTATCCCTTTTGAATCAATTGGTGACGCAGCAAAAAAGTTACGCGCACGCCATGGGCTTTGGGCACACTACCCCGATGCGCACCCCGGAAGATCAGCCCTTATTCAGGAAAAACTCCCCTTCTTCTCTCCAAAACCGCTCTCTTTTGGGGCGCCAGTGCCTAAATCTCCTCTCGGTTCTTGGACCCTTCTCCATGCAAACGCCCTGATCGCCTCTTCCAACTGCTCAAGCCTTTTTCCTCATGGTGAATACCACTTCAATGAAACAAAAGAGCCCCCATCCAGGGCTTATCTCAAGCTTTGGGAAATTTTTACCCGTCTACAGCGAAAACCAAAACCCAACGACCTCTGTCTCGAGTTAGGAGCAAGTCCTGGGAGCTGGTCCTGGGTCCTCTCTAATCTAGGGGCAAAAGTCATTGCAGTTGATAGAGCACCGCTTGCCCGTTCTTTCCCAAACGTGAAATTCCTCAAAAAAGATGCCTTCCAAATCCAGCCGGAAGACTTTCCAGAAATCGATTGGGTGTTTAGCGATCTTATCTGCTACCCAGAAAAGCTCCTCTTGTGGGTTCAGAGCTGGCTAGAAAAAGGGAGCAAAGCCAATTTCATCTGCACCTTGAAGTTCCAAGGCGATGAACATTATGCAATCACCAAAGAATTCAAAAAAATTCCAGGAGTCAAAATCATGCACCTCTTCCACAATAAGCATGAGTTGACCATGGCTATACTAAATGCAGACTAATTACTTGGACTGCAAACTGAAGATCTCACGACAAGCTCATCCCAGCCACCGCCGCCCGAGGGATGCTTCCGTTATAGAGGTGGTAATATTTATTGGTTCCACCTGGGTTTGCCTCTAGTACCAATGTCCCAGGCAGTTTTGCCACTTCTACTTTTAAAACAACATAATGAGAAACATCTGCCCAGTATTTTTTAATAATACGAGGCAGCTCTTCCTCAGTTGCAAAGTGGATAAATTCGGCATCCATTTGAGACAAATGGATGCTCTCCTGACTTTTTTCTAAGTCATCTATTGATAAAACTTTGTATAAAAAGAGAGGTTTTTTATTCACAATTTTGCCTATTCTTTCTTTAGGTAAGTATCGGCAAGCCCAGGAGCAGACCCGAGCCACTTGCCTTCTTTTCCAAAAAACACCGTGTCTCCGTGTCTAAAAATGCGGCAATTGCCACTAGCATACTCTCCTGAGTCGTAACAAAAATTTTCGTGAGTAACCAAGTTAAATGGATCGTCAGAACAAGATACTCCTTTTGGAACCTCTAAAACCATTGTACACCCTTTCGTGTAGACAAAATAAGCAATATCGGGATTTTTCTCTGCAATTGCAAAAGCCTCTTCAAGAGAAATTCCCCTCGCAACATCAACGACGTTTGCGTAGTCAGACCCTTTGTATTGCGCCAGGTTTTCTTGGACTATAAATCCATCATGCTCTAACGCTGATAACGCACACACTTGTCCTACAAAACATGAAACTATAAACAACATCTTCTGCATATTACCCTCCTTTCCTTATGGAAATGAGCATGATAGGTGAGATCAGAA
The DNA here is from genome assembly GCA_964491795.1 of uncultured bacterium. Classification (GTDB taxonomy): domain Bacteria; phylum Chlamydiota; class Chlamydiia; order Chlamydiales; family 2-12-FULL-49-11; genus JAFEGE01. Next base: position 4,444 of record CAZBHP010000012.1, read on the forward strand.
GTTTTACTCAAGAAGAATAGAAAAAAGAAGCTGCACGGTAAATTGCGGGGTGTAAGTTGGGGAATTTTCGTAGACCATCCCCTCTAAACGAAGATCTATATCGAAAGAATAGTTTCCCACATGAAACACTCTTCCCCCACCAAAATTTAGAGGGATCTTGTAGATGTTGTGAAGCCAGTCGAGCGTCCATTGAGGATTGGTGTGGAGAAACCAACCTTTGCCCAGGTGTTGAAATAAGAAGGGTTGAAAGAGGAGGTAATTTTGATTGGGTCTATGGGGATCACCTGCAAATGAGATCGGATTTTGCGCTAAGACTCCTAATTGAGTCTCACTAAATTCTAAAAGAAATCCGAGCGCGGGGCCAAGCTGCCACTTTCCTTGCCCTGTCCCTTTTGAAGAGTGGATCGCTGTAGGGAAGATGGCCATCGGGCCTAAACCCACTTCCCACCAATTGCCTGTTAGACAAAAAAGATCAAGAAACTGCGTATCGCCAAGGTTTGTTGTGCCGTGCAATAGTGAAGTCGAAGGAGTCGTCACAAGTTCGAATTGGAGACGTATCCCTTGATAAAACGGTATGATCCGATTTGGAGAAACTTTCCAAAGCGGTTTGAAGTAGAGGATATTTGACATCTCATTTGTATGTGAATTCATCGGACTGCAATCGTTTTCAAATTGCAGTTGTGGAATAGGCAAGATAGGATCAACTGCGCGATAGGGATACCGATCGGAAACCGCCATCAAAAAAAGAGGAGCCATACAGGCTATGAGAGTCTTTTTAACCAATCTATTTTAACATCGAAGTAACATCGGTTTTTTTCTGTTTGTCGTTTACCCTCATTTTTTTGACCGATTTTGCATTGAAGTCAAATTTATTAAGATCGACAAATTGGATCGCCTGATTTTCATAGGAACGGTAGAAATAGCGAAGCGTATCGGGATTTTTTACGGTTGTAAGAAGAGTGTAGTCATAATCTATCAGTTTTCCTTCTTTTTGACCGACAACGCCTCTAGGAATATCAAACTGATTTAAAATATGAAAAGCTTGATCTACAGCTTCGATAGAATTAGCGACAGGGTCAGCTGTAGAGGCAAAAAAAGCAGCTCTCACAAATCTTGAAGGGGGCGTAAAATCCCCTGGTAGACCAATCATCCCGGTCCCTTGACCGAAAGGTTGCAAGGAAAAATCACCTATCTTTCCAGGTTTTGTATTGAAGGGGCTCAAATTGATATAGTTATTTAAGTTTGTTAGATGCCAGTCAAAAGTTGGTGCATTTGACATCACACCGATTGGGTTTTCATAAACTTTTAAAGTGCCGTTAAGCGGCTCTATCACAATGCTTTTTCCCGTGCGGTCATAGACGATATAATGCATAGGAGGAGGCGTATCTCCCCATCCCTCTAGTACTGTCGGCGCTATAACCACTTTATGTAACGCATCTTTCACCTCTTCTAAGGTGGCAAATTGCGTCAGAATCCAGTTGGTAAAATCGGCCGGTGAAAGGGCCATTCTTTGGTTCTCGCTTGAAATCACTGCATAGTCTGCATAGCCAACAAAATAAAACGCCGCCGCCACAAGTCCTTTCTCATTCATCCCATCCATTAAGACAACATCACTAAAACCATAGACACCTACTGCTGCATATCTAGATTTATAGGTCATCCCCTTTCCAGAGGGTGTCTTGCCCACAAATGTCATGTTTCTCGGAATGACTGCAAGATTGATGTCGAGAGGGACACCAAACTCTACTGTCCTCCCATTGACACTCGATTGGTTTTTTGCCTGCAACATGATCCCTGTACACGCCATTACATCCACGGTGCATAAAATAGAAATAAGACAAAACCCAAGCCAACCCATCAGAACTCCTTTTTCTTACGCTCATAAACTTTCGAAAGAAAATATGCACACAAATTCATTTCCCTATATCCTAGATCTCTATGAACGACGACACTAACCATTCTCTTTATAAAAGCTTACGCGATCTAGGTCCCTATTTCATTGGCGAAGGAGAAGAAGTTGTCAAAGCTCTTTTCAAAAGCAATATAGAAGTATTGTCCCTTCTTATGGAAGAGCGCTACCTTGCAAAGCTTTCCATCCCCTCTCATGTAAAGATCGAGATCGCAACAAAAGAAGAGCTTCACAAAATCACCGGTTATAAAATGCACCAAGGGATTATGGCACTCGGTGTGAAGCCACCGAATGCTCTTTTAGAAGAAATGCAAGGACCTGCGGTTATTCTAAACGGTGTCATTGATCCAGAAAACGTCGGAGCGATTGTACGCAATGCCGTTGCTTTTGGCATCCGCAACCTCATCGTCGACACCTACTCATCGCCTCCCTACTTAAGAAGAACGATCAAAGTTTCACGTGGCGCCCTCTTTCAGATGAAAGTCCATACAACAAACAATCTATCTCTACTTCTTAAAACAAAGAACGGAGTAGCAGCTTCTTTAGGTGAAAATACAATCCCATTACACAAAGCCGTTTTCCCTAAAGATTCTTATTTTATCTTTGGGAGAGAGGCAACTGGAATTGATTCTGAAATTCTAGACACTGCTCTACTACGCGTTAAAATCCCCATCGACCCGATTGTAGATAGTCTAAATGTTGCAGTAGCCTCTGGGATTATCCTTTACGAGTATACGAAAAGAATTTAATCAGTAAGCTGTTCATTAGCCAAATCTCTGGCAAGCTTTCCATCGACTGTGTTGTTTAGTTTCATAATCGCTTTCATGACAAGGCCGAGATCTTTTTTTGTCTTAGCGCCTGATTCAAGAATCGCTTGGGCAACAACTTTCTTGGTCTCTTCAAGGGAAGGGGTTTTAGGTAAAAACTCTAAAACGATGTGGATCTCTTTTTGTATCTGCTCGACTCGGTCGGGAGAGTTTGCTGCTTGCGCCTCTTCTAGAGCTTCTTGAAGATTGCTGAAATAGGTTTTAAAGAGCTTTACTACTTCTGCATCAGGAAGAGCACCTCGTGCATCGACTGCGAGCACTTTTGATTTAAGCATCCGCAGGGTAGAGAGTCTAATCTGATCTCTACTTCTCATCGCTTCTTTGATATCTTCATTGATTTTTTCAATAATCGCCATAAACCCTCTCCTTTATTTAATCGTTTGTACATCCCATGAAAACCACTTTCAGCTCTTCTTGGTACATCCCATCTTTTAGAAAGGTTTCTGAATGGATAGGTCTTGCAGCTCCATCAGGTCTTACCCTTACAAATCGAAAATCGTCCATAAGGACTACTTCTAATTCGTTTTCATCGAGGGTGTCTTTTACAAAAGTCTCTGAATGGATGGGTTTTTTTAATCCGTAAAGAGGCAAGGATTCTATCCTTTTCCCATATATCTTGCTAATAGGAAACGGTAGGATAGCAAATCTATCATTGTAACCACCAAAATGATCAAAATCTGGTATGGCGACCTGATTGTCCTTAAGGTTTAAGAAGTCTTGTGTTTTTAACTTAGTCAAAAAACAAACATCTGGTCGAACATACATGATGAAATCATATTCGTTACCGCTATTGATCACCATGTCGGTCACTCGATTTAAAGATTCTAAAGCACAAAAGTGATTTAAGATCATGACAGGGGTCCACCCCATCCCACAGCTATATTGCTCCCACTCTAAATCTTTGGTGAAACTCTCTTGATTATCTCTTACAAAGTACGTAGGCTTCAAAAGGCTATACTCTTCATAGTCAACCGGAATATCAACTGTATTTCCTTGCACTCGCTGTGGTCCAGATGGGATCTCCCAGGTATGGAGGTACACATCATAGGCGATATTATGCTCAGTTAAAACATCAAAAATACAAGTAAAGTGTGTGGGATAGACATATTTTGTGCTTCTTGTAAGACCCCAATAACACACAGCCACTTTAACTTGCCCTTTATCACCAGTTGTGTCGAGTTCTGCAGCACAAATTGGAGAACCTAATATAAAAACAGATACAATTGCACTTAACTTTAGTAAAAATCTCATTCCGACTCCAAAATTTTTATTTTAAACAACTTAATCATCGTAGAAGGATTTCTCAATTTTTTCCAATGAATTACTTTATTTTTAAATGGATTAACGAGAGGGCTTTTTTTCATTTTTTTGACAATTGACTAAAAGAAAGACAATCAGATAAACTTACCGAAAGTTTCCGATAGTTTTATTTTTTTACGAAAGACCCCGTGGTTTTTTTGTAAAAAAAAAAGCGCGTGAACAGTTCAGACTCTAAACAGATCTTTTTACACTCTCTCTTCTCTACCTGGCACAGAAAGTTCTTTGTGCTCGCAAATTTCTTCCTGATCATTTTCGCCTACCATATCCTGCGCGATTTAAAGGATACGGTGATTGTTACCTCCTGCGATACAGGGGCAAAAATCATCCCCTTTATTAAAATTTGGATTATGCTCCCCTCTGCCTTCTTAGGCGGGTATCTCTTTCAGAAACTCTATAAATCTTTTGGTCGAGATAAAACCTTTTATATAGTGGTGGGCTCTCTTTCTCTATTTTACCTCTTTTTTGCCTTCTACCTCTTTCCTCATCGCGATTCCCTTCACCTTGATAAGACAGCCTCTTACTTAGAAAGCATCCTCCCCGCCTCTTTCTCCGGGTGGACCAATATGATCCGTTTTTGGAGCTTCTCTCTTTTCTATGCTTTTTCTGAGATGTGGTCGATTCTAGTGATCTCTGTTTTATTTTGGACAAACATCAATGAAATTACCCCTTCCAGCATTGCAAAACGATTTTTCCCTCTCTGCATCATGGTTGGAAACGTTGCAGGAATTGCATCAGGACAGATCTCTTATTTGATCGGACAACTCCTTTGTAAAAATAAAGGGTTTGAGCACTCTTTCCAGATTATGATCTGTGTTGTGGTGGGAGTTGCCCTTCTCATGATGCTCTTTCATAGACAAGTATTTCACTCCCTCCCACGCTTTAGTGTGGAAGAAAAAAACAAGCCGTCTTCTAGCTTTAAAGAGAGTCTACAAAACATCTGGAAAAAACCAGAGCTTCTCTCAATTGCGGCTTTAGTGATTAGCTTTGCCCTCACAAGTAACCTTTTCGAAGTGATCTGGAAAAACAGTATCAAAACTGTCCACCCTCTCCCCTCGGACTATAACGGCTATATTAACCAAACCACAACTTTGATCGGCGTATTTTCCCTCCTCTTCTCTTTCCTTATCCCCTATCTTTTCCGCTTCCTTACCCAAGCCTCCATTTTACTCATCACACCCATTGCCCTTTTGATCACAAGCACCCTCTTTTTCCTCTTTTTGCAAACCCCGTTTTTTGCAAATCTATTTCATATTCCGTATCCCTACTTCATCATGACCTTTGGTTCTATCCATTATATCCTCTCTTTAAGCGCTAAATACTCTCTATTCGACAGCTGTAAAGAGATCGCTTTTCTCTCTGTTGACGCTCAAGACCGGGCTAAAGCTAAGTCAATGATCGACACCGTAGGATCACGCCTTGGGAAATCAGGCTCCTCCCTTCTACACCAAATGCTACTCATCCTGTTTTCCTCTCCTGTGCTCTACACCCACGGCACCTCTTTTATCTCGATCTGCTTTATGGTTCTCCTCTTTATGTCGGCCAAAAAGCTCGGTTCTCTCACCTTTAAAGCTGAAGCTACCTAACATCAAATCATTTCTTAGTAATTTACTCTAAAAACAACTACGCTTATAATTAATACGAAATAAATAATTTGGATCTATTATGTCATTTAAAGTTTCTAGAAAAATTTCTATTATAATGTTACTGGTTGTCGCTGTTGCCTCTCTCCTCACCTGGCAATTTTGGCCAAAGACCATCACAAGAGCAGCTGTTGATGTCGGCTCTGGAAGCATTAAAGTGACTGTGGCTAAAGTAGACCCCCAAAACAATAAAATCCACCGCGTCCTTTACTCTGAAGAACATGCTATCCCGTTCAAAAGAGATATACAGGTCGGTGGTAACTCAGCTTTAAGCGAAAAAATTCAAACGGTGGCTTTTGAAAAGCTCCAAAATTTAAAAGAAGAACTTGCCACTCACCGCCCGACCGAATGGAAAGGAATCGCGACCGCTGCTTCAAGACAAGCCACAAACGCTCAAGAAATGTATAATAAGATCAATAAAGACCTAGGGATTGATATTACCATCATCTCTCAAAATGAAGAAGGGCGCCTTGGATTTGCAACAGCTGCTGCTGTAAGTAACCTTCCTCAAGAAAAAATTATTGCTGTCGACTCAGGTTCTGGAAGCTTCCAAATTACCACGCTCATCGATGATCAGCTTGAAGTGATTGAAGGAGAGCTCGGCTACATTCCAAGTCTAGAAGCTCTTATGGAGATCCGCGGACAAAAACTCGATCTACAAACACCTCCCGCCCCTGTAACTCTTGAAGAAGCACAGCTTCTCGTTAAGAAGATGCAGACAAAGATGCCAGTGCTCCCCGATCCTTTTTTCCAAAAATTACAAAACTCTCCAGACTCTATTGTCGGTATCGGGAATGAGAACTTCATCTTTGCAATGGGAGCAACCGGTGTTGGTAAAGACACCTTCACTAAAGAAGAGCTTTGGCAAGCGATTACTGAGTACGCAGGCAAACCACCTGAAGAGCTCAAAGGGTTTGCAAAACCAGACACCGCTGTTCTAGGAATGGTTTTGCTCTACAGCATCATGGATTCGATGAACCTCGATCAACTGACCTCTTATTACGCAAACGGCAGTTGCGAAGGGTTACTTGTCGAAAACGGATACTGGGCCTAAAGGAAATCTATTTGTAGAGATAAACCAGCGTGTTTACTGGTACCTTCTCAAAAAGATCGATGATGTCGTGGGGATTCATACGGACACAGCCGACGGATGCAGGATTACCTATTTGAGCAATGTCGCTTGTTCCGTGGATATAAACATCTCTGAGAAGAGTGTCTACTACATCCCCTTCTCGATCTTTACCTTTATTCAACCCCTGTTGACATCCCTCTAATTGTAAAATACGCCCCACAATCAAATTCTTTTCTATATTGATCTCTGCGATTTCGCCTGTAGAAATTCTCCATTTGAACACTTCAAAAGGGTTTGCTCCTTCCCCTATTTTCTCTCTAATAAAATGCAAACCTAAGGGTGTTTGTTCTGTCTTATCCTTTTGACCCGGGCCCTTAATAGAGGTAGAAACAAGATACGAACCGACTAATTCTTCAGAATGAATAAGGAAAAGCCTTTGGGTGTTTAAGTTAATGAGAATTAAAAACTCCGTCAAAGCAAGGTTTAACTCATGGCAAACTTCCCTGATCTCATCTAACTTCTGTATATCTACGTTATTCATACTTTAGAATACTCTGCAAAATCCTCCTCGGGAAGAATCCTATTTCCTCTAGGGTCGATGTATCTAGGCAATTCCATTTGCAACTTTTGTATATATTCTTCCCGGGTTCTATCCACAGTTGTAATAACAGCTCCTTCCTTTTCTTTACAATGAAAAACCTCATTCGGTCCTACCACCAAAACCACATGAGTCACAAGTCTCTCCATAGTTGGGCTTGCACAGAAAATCCAATCTCCAATGGCTAATTTTTCCTGAGCAACAACATCTATTGTCCAACCAGATCGAACCAATTCTCTCGGTAAATCTCCGATCAAAGCCCTTGGAATTGTAAGATCCCAGACTCTTCTTGAGACATAGGCAGCAGCAGTAACACAATCAGCATGCCCAGGAGCTTCATTTCTAAGAGCCCATTTTTTATACTTAGTCACACCTCTGCACTCAGCTAGAACAGTTGCAAGCCGTTCTGTTCTTACTGGCACAATTGGTGCTCTTAATACTGCAATTCCCATAGATCCTCTACTCCAAAAGCCAAGAGGATAGAGCATCCTTTAAAAATTTTCCACCTAAAAGCCTTCTCTTCTAGGCTTAATCAACAGGATTTTTCTTTTTGACGATGAGAAGATCTTCGTAGTAAGTCGGAAGACTTTCGAACACAGCCTTTTTGCAATGCATAATCCCCGAAAGAACTGTGTCAGGAGAAGACTTTACACTCCCTGTAAAACCGATATCCTGAGGCATGGCCTGATCAAAGAAAATGAGCAAATGAAGCTCTGAAGCTTGCAAATTTTCGATATGGTGAGGATAGGCTTTGGGAATAAAATAGATATCCCCTTTTTCCATCACGTAAGAGTCTATCTTCCCTGTTGGTGAAAGGATCGACATGCGCCCTCTCCCTTCTGCCACATATCCCATCTCAGCAGTCTCTGGATGCCAATGAGGCTCTCTCATCCCCTCACCACTAAGTCTTAGGGAGTAAAGGGCCTGCTTTTGTAAAATAGGCCAGACATTGTTTCTTGCAACTTTTGCAGAACCCCCGTCATTTGCAAGAAGAGGTGAGCTTTCTTCTAGAGCAAAGTGATATGGCGAGGCGTAGTGCATATCCTTAGATATAGGAGTAGACTCTTCTAGCTTTGCAATGAAAGCTTCCTTGGAAGGTCTTTTCATCGCCTTAAAGTGGCTAGCTGGAATATTCCAGGTGTTACCGAGGACCGCATCTGAAAAAAGACCAAAAACAGAGGAGAGCCCAAAATCTTCAGGCTCTTCGTGGGAAAATTGAAGGATTGCCTCGGCCATACCTGGGCCAATATTTTCAATGCTATGGAGAGAGCCCTGGGGGATAAAAAACATATACCCCTCCTCTACCACAAAGATTTCCCGCATATTCTTATTTCCATAGATAGAGACTAAAAGCTTTCCCTTAAGACAGTACCCAAGTTCATCCGCGTTTGCATGCCAGTGGGGCTCTCGCACAGCTTTTTGCTCTAAAAAGAGCTTATAAAAAGACATGTTTTGTAAAGCAGGGAAGTTTGTCTTGGTGGCCCTAATACGATATCCCCCTTCGGATTGGTCTTGAGGCTTAAGCTTATGAAAAGAGAGGTGATGGCTCATATCTATCCTTTTTCTTCAACCTAGCAAATCTCGAACGTATTATTGTATATTTTTTTACATCCCGTGACTAAATACGTGTTTATATGAAGGTATTTAATAACGAGCGCCCCTCTGTACACGCCTCACAAGCAATGGTGGCCACAAGTCAGCCTCTTGCCTCTCTAGTTGGTATAGAAATCCTATCCTATCAAGAGATCGGAGAGCCAAAAAAACTCCCAAGAAAATGGTTTTTTGGATTAAAGATCTATACCGAACGTGATTAAAAGAACCTCCTTCTGAAAAAGGAGGTTCTTTTAATCACGTTCGGTATAAACCTTACCTAGATTTTTATCAAACTATAGGTGTATCATACAGAACATGAAAATCTTATACTTATTAATTTTTAACTTTTTAATATTAAACTCTCTTTTTGCTTCCCCTTCTAAAATTTTAGGAGACCGAGGTTCGAAAAAAACTTGGGTTTATCTTTCTGGGCTCAAAAAAGACGGTGCTTCTGAATCTTGCCCTAATGAAATATCTATATTGCATGCTATTGGAACAAACCTTGGGATTAAGATTATTGCAATCGACCCTCCAGAGAGAGATCCTTATTTTAATCATATGTTGTGTTGGCCCCATCAAGATGAAAATGCCTTACAAAAGAGCCATGAATATCTAACTACTATCGTGCCAGAACAAGATATTAGAGGTTATATAGGGTTTTCTAATGGAGGTTTTTTTCTCTTGGCTTTAGCCCAACAGAGATCTTTGACCTCCCCTATCATTACAATCGGAGCAGGGGGAAATTTTGCAGGAAAGAAGCCAACTAACTCAATTACTATGCTGATCGGTAAAGAAGATTTTCATCACTATGAGATTGCTAAGAAATTCTATAGAGATTGTTTTGATGAAGGTGCTTTGATAGAATTAATTGAATACGACAGTGGTCATGAAATCCCTAAAGAGTTGCTATCTGAACTATTAACCTGAGTTTTGGGTTTCTAAGCCTGCTGCTCTTCGATTTTTGGTCAAATTTCAAAGAAACGCCTACGGCTCTTCACTTCACCTATAGGCGCTTTAGCTATTGGTTCGCTCAGTTCTTTGAAATTTAAACCAAAACTCATTGACCATCAGTCTGATAAACCCAAAACTCAGGTTATTAAATCGCCAATGATGATCCAAAAAAAATTCTATTTCCTCAGACACAGTGAATCTCTATGGAATGCAAAAAACCTTTGCCAAGGTCAAAAAGACATTGAGCTAAGTAAAAAAGGGATAGAAGAAGCAGAGGCTTTTGCTAAAAAATTTACAAATTTCCCCATAAACCATATATGCACTTCTCCCCTCAAAAGAGCTCTAAGAACTGCTGAAATTGTTCAACATCATCACCCACGAGCAGCTTTAAGTATATTACCGGAATTAATGGAAAGAAATTGGGGTTATTTAGAAGGTGTTTCTAGCGAACGTATGTATGAAGTAGAAGTTCTTGAAGAGACGGTTTCTTCTTATCCACTGCATCCTTCTATCGAGTCGCGTCAATCTCTTGAGATGCGCGCAAAACAAGCTGTAGAGATGGCGTTCAAACTAGATGCTCAACCTCTTTTAGTTTCTCATGGGCGCCTGTTTGTAAGTTTATGTGATGCCTTTCATATGCCCTGCCCTAAACAGATCAAAAACCTCAGCCTGCTAGAAATCACCCAAAAAGAGGATCGATGGCAGGCAGAGGAAATTTTTATTTAGCGTTTATAAGATACGCTAGGGGAAATTCTCGATTGAGAACTACTCGATTGCGTATGGCTTCAGGTAAATGGGGATTGTCTAAAAGCTCATCATTTAAATCCAAGCACTCTTGATATTCAGAGACATAAAACGCTGCGATTGAGAGCTGAAATAAAATCCCATAATCTTCTGTCCAACCAATACGAAAGAGAAGATCTTTTTGATCATTTTTTGGTTGCGACTGCCAGCACTTAATGCAATCGTAGGCTCTCTCATAGTTTCCTTTCTGGTTATGCATCTCTGCAAGGTAATAGATCGGCTCACTGCGAGAGGGGTTTGCTTTGTAAGCTTTCTCATAACTTGAGACAACTGCTTCATGAGAATATCCGAGCGCCTTTTTCAAATGTCCCACCTGAAGCAAAGACCAGAAAACTTCCTCTTGCCATCCTCCCATATCAGCTCTTCTCTCATAGGCGATAAGAGCTTCTTTGGGAAGATTTGCATCTCGATAACTCTCGGCTAGATAAAAGACATAGCGAGAATTTTCAGGCTCTCTTTCCAAGGCATCTTCTAATACTTGAGCCGCTTCATGAAACTTTTTCGGATTTTGAGAGCGGGACCCTTGACTTGTGAAAATATATTTTATTCCACACAAAGTTTGTTGAGAAGAAGCATATTCACAGTTGATGTATTCATGAATAACCCCTTCCCAACGACAGCACAAAGAATCTTTAACAAGGAGTGGCTTCATGTAAGAGAAACTCGGAACCCATTTGGATTGCCACTCTGCCCAATAAACGTCGGCATGCATGGAAGGGAAGGAAAAAGTTTCTTCATATTCTAAAATGTCATCTGCATCTAAAAAGATGATGTAATCGGCTTTTCCTCTAGCAAGCTCTAAAGCTTCTGTTCGATTAGATCCAAAGTCTTTCCAGGGCCTTTCATAAAGCTCTCCCGGAATTTCTTTCATCGTTTCACGGATGATATCTTGCGTTCCATCAGAGGAGCCTGTGTCTACAATGACCCAACAATCAATGATCGGCTTTACTGAAGCAAGGGCCCTTTCAATCACATGACTTTCGTTTTTAACAATCATATTTAAACAAACCCGAGCTTTCGCTGTTTTTTCAGATTGTGCAAAAAGAGTGAGAGGAGCGCAAAAAACTAACAACACCCTCACATAGATCCATAACTGCATACTATTTTACCCTTTGTTATTTAAAGTTATTTAATTGCTCCACTGCGAGATAGAGATGGTATTGGTTGTTCCTGTAGCAAGAGTAAGAAGGGCGCCTGTACCTCGAACTTGTATAGAAGCTGGCAAGTCTGCTGCCCCCAGTTGTATCATGCTAAATAAAACAAGAGGAATCCCCCCCGCTAAAAGCCTATTAGCTGCTCCCACTCCAACCCCATTTACATAAACCTGGGCTCCCCCTAACAAGGTCAAAGTGCCTGTCTGCGCACTAAATTGGATCATATACGTGCCAACTTTGGTAATTGTAAACGTAGATGCATCACTTTGTGAAATTCCAGAACCATATGTAATGGCAGTTTGGTTAAAGGAAAACGCTGATCCAACAGCAACTGTTATGACTGATGCCGTTGAGTTATAATTAAAGATCCCTCCAAGCGAAATTGAGCCTGTTGCACCTGTTACTCCCGTAGCACCCGTTGCACCAGTTGCGCCACTGCCTGTCGGACCGGTAGAACCAGTTGGTCCCGTTGCACCAGTTGCTCCACTTCCGGTTGCACCGGTTGCGCCAGTAGGTCCCGTAGCACCCGTTGCGTCATTTCCTGTTGGACCAGTTGCTCCTGTTCCTCCCGTAGCACCAGTTGGACCTGTTCCTCCAGTTGCTCCAGTCACTCCAGTTGGTCCCGTTGCACCAGCTGTACCTGTTGTTCCTGTGTTTCCAGTTGGACCCGTTGGTCCCGTTGCACCAGTTGCTCCAGTCGCACCACTTCCGGTTGCTCCTGTGTCACCTGTGGGACCAGTTGCTCCGGTTGCGCCTGTCGGACCAGTAGATCCTGTTGCACCCATACCAGTTGGACCAGTTGCTCCTGTAGATCCTGTAACTCCT
>CAZBHP010000013.1:0-16842 GCA_964491795.1 uncultured bacterium
TGAAAAAAACCCGTTGGGCTCGCGATACTCGATTTCTCATTGCCATAATTGGCCTTGGGTTGTCCCTTCCACTTCGTTGCAGGGACAAAACTAACTCTAAGGGCAATGCTTCGCTTGAAACTCTATTGGATATAGCATCCGCGGCGCTTTAAGTGCCGCGGATGAAGCGGAGAGGGCACCTTCGGTTCCCTCTCCACACCTCACCCTCCTTCCAAAAATGCGAATGCATTTTTGGAAAAATCCCCTCAAACGCTATTTATGTAAGAGATCTTGAAATGTCCAAAGTCGAGAAAGCGTCTAATTTCAACGATCGTAAATAGCATTGTATTGGTTTAATACTATGCTGTTTACGATCGTTGAAATTCGACAGCTTTCACGCAGCTGAAATATGAAGTTATTTCTGAGAATTGGTATTACGTTATTTAGAGTAGAGTAACCCAGGAAATGAGACCAAAAGCTATGATGATAGACCCGGCAACTCGATTAATCCAAAACATGACATTTTCTGTGATTTTGCGTCGAAAACAAGAGACCCCTTCGATAAGGATCACCCACCATATAATTGAACCTACTACCGTACCTAAGGTGACTAAAGTTTTAATGGATGTGGTGTGCATACTTTCTGCAAAGCCAAATCCTGCAAATACAGCAAGATAAGGGAGAATGGTCATAGGGTTTGTGAGATTAAGGAGAAAAGTGGTCATGCAGTCACTTACTAAAGTCTTACACCAGACCCCATTTCTTTCACCCACAGGATGAGAAAAAAAGGTTCTAAATCCCAAATAAACCAAAATGGCTCCCCCAATCAAACGGAGCCAAAAACTTTTACCAATTAAGAAGTTAGAGGCGAAGCTTATCCCGAAAATTGCAATGATTGCAAATAAAGCAGCCCCAACGGTTGCACCAAACGCAGCTGCATAACCGCTTAACCGTCCAAACTGCAGGGTTTTTCGAATGATACAAATCCCAACGGGACCAATTGGTGCAGCGATTGAGAAGCCAACAAGGGCTCCTTCCACAAAGAAACGATATTCCATATCTCTACGGCTTACTCAATCACTGAAAAAATGTCTATTCCCAACAATGAAGTTCTTTTTCGATTGCCGATTCTAAATCAGGATTAGTCCCTTGGAGAGGAATAAAAATTCTTTTCTCATACAAGACTTCAGCTCGGATTTTCTGGTGCAACATCTCAGACGGCTTTAACTTAAACTCCATGTGGTTGAGTTCTTTGAGATCGTATAAAACGGTTGCCAGAGTAATAGTTGCAGCATCTAAGGAGAGCTCTGAGATTTTATCTAAACGTTTTTCTTTGTTTTCTGCATCGCTTAAGTTGGGTAAAGGACTGATTTCTTTAATAGTATGGACAACGTTTTCTCCAAAATGAGCCTCTATCACCTTTTCTAAACCCTCTCCCCTGTCTAAGGTGTCTTGAAGAAGAGCACTGACAAGCAAGTTTACTTGACGCTCGTTACCGATGAACCAGAGGTTTTCTGCAGTTTTAAAAGATTTTATTACAAATGGAGCTTCGGTGTGTAAAATATATTTTTCCCCTTTATGCTTCTCTGTTGCAAAAAGGCTGGCGTAAAGAAGAGATTCGAAATCAAAATTTCTATTGTCGTTGAAGTAGATCTCCCAGGCAGAAGATAGTCTATCGAAGCTAGCTAAAACCTCAACATTACCATCGACTAAAGTAGAAATTTGACCTCTTACTTCTAAAATTCTCTCGTGAACAATTTTCTGGGCTTCATCCATTCCAAGCACTGTTAAAGCAAGAGCCCTCTCTACTTTTTTTACAGGATCAACGCTTAAAGAAGTTCCACCTACGGCAAACAAAGCTGCCATTGCTAATAATAAAGCTTTCATAATTTCCTCCACTCGCCCCATTATGATAACAACTATCTATAGACAAGTCAATTAAAATTAAATACTTACAAGGAGGTTGATGAACATTTACAATATTTAATATTTTGCATAATCTTGTAGCAACTTCCCTACGGATTTTAGTATGGCTTTCTCTAAATTTCATGAATTCATTCCAAAATCCTATCTTTACCTTAGAAACGGCTATAACTTTCCAACTTTTAAAAAAGATTTAGTGGCAGGGCTAACAGTTGGGATTATTGCTCTTCCTCTTGCCATGGCTTTTGCTATTGCATCCAATGTAAGTCCAGAACGCGGTCTTTACACTGCGATCATTGCAGGTTTTCTGATTTCGCTGCTTGGAGGAAGTCGTGTCCAAATTGGGGGTCCTACGGGCGCTTTTGTCGTGATCATCTATGGAATCATGCAAAGAACTGGCTATGAAGGTCTTTGCGTGTCAATGGTGATTGCAGCTGTTATTCTGCTTCTCCTAGGCATTTTCCGCATTGGCTCGTGGATCAAATATGTTCCCAGTCCTTTGGTGACAGGTTTTACAACGGGGATTGCGGTTATCATTTTTTCAACACAGATCAAAGATTTTTTCGGTTTGCATATGGGGACGCCCCCTGCCGACTTCATTGAAAAATGGGCATCTTACATCAAAGCTTTCCCGACTTTAGATCCTATAACCCTCTCTCTTGCTGCTGGCACCTTAGGCGTAATTCAATTAATTCGACGGTTCACTCCTTGGCTTCCATGGGGGATTTGCGCGATTGTCCTTGCAACAGCGGTGTGCATGCTATTTCAATTGCCGGTGGAGACAATCCAATCACGCTTTGGTGAAATCCCAAGAAGTTTGCCTCTCCCCTCTCTCCCATGCCTTTCTATCTCAGCAGATAAGTTTAAGGAAATCTTCATCGACGGGATCACAATCGCGTTCTTGGGGGCTATAGAATCTCTGCTTTCAGCTGTTATTGGAGATGGGATGATCGGAGGTAGACATCGTTCCAACTGCGAATTGATTGCTCAAGGAATCGCCAATTTCGGCTCGGTTATTTTCGGAGGGATTCCCGCAACAGGGGCTATTGCGAGAACAGCTGCGAATGTTAAAACAGGAGCTCAAACTCCTGTAGCAGGAATGATCCATGCGCTAGTTTTATTTCTTATCCTGTACTGTTTAGCCCCTATTGTTAGCAAAATCCCTCTAGCTGCTTTAGCCTCAGTCCTTGTCATGGTTTCATGGAATATGAGCGAAATGGGTCATTTCGTGCGCTTACTTAAAGCGCCAAAAGGAGACGTTTTGATTCTCTTAACGGCCTTTTTTCTCACTGTGTTTATTGATATTACAGTTGCGATCTCTGCAGGAATGATTCTGGCCAGCTTCATGTTTATGAAGCGTATGAGCCAAATGTCAAAAGCCGTTCCTTTCTCACAAATTTTTCAAGAAAGACAGGTTGATTTCCCAGAGAAGATGGACTCAAATGATATCTCAAAGAAAAATGTGCCTAAAGGGGTTGAAGTTTATGAAATCCAGGGACCATTTTTCTTTGGAGCCGCCAATATGCTGAGAGACCTTTTAAACACGATCTCTTATGCGCCTCAAGTCTTTATCCTTCGTATGCGATTTGTCCCAATGATTGACGCTTCTGGTATGTGTGGGATCGAAGAATTTTATGACCAATGTAAAAAGAGAGGTATTGTCCTTTTCCTTTCAGGAGTGCATGGTCAAACGAAACAAGATCTTAAAAACTTCGGCCTTCTTGGCGCTATTGGCGAACAAAGAGTCTTTTCAAATATCGACGCTGCATTAGCGAAAGCAGAAGAAATTATTGGTTTACCCAATAGTTAGATTAGAGGTCTTTTATAAAACTCTTGATTGAATCTGTTTTTCTCGCTATATGCAGATATTATGACGATCTTTGCGCGCATCTTTACTCCTTTATGTTTTCTACCTCTCACAATTTCTGCATCTGAAGGAAACTATTCTAAATCTACTGAACTCGTTTCTCTACACACCGATCTGTCTAAAGATGCCGATGCTGTAGCAGATATTTTCCTGATTCAAGATGAGCACAAGAAAACAAATGTGCGACTCTCCCGTATAGACCAAATCCCTCCTGAGCGCTTAAAAGCAGAAAGTTCCTCGTACCTCGAAGGATACATTCAAGCATTGATCGATGCAAACTACTATGAACTCAATGTCCTTGTCTACGTCGATAGTAATTTTACAGTTTTTCTCTATAACCTTCCGATGGATGAGAGGGTCAAGAAAAGTATCCTCGCTTTCGTATCAGATCTTCCCGATGTAGAAGAAGTAAGAGAAGGGGTACTTGATCCAGAAATAAAAAGTCGTATTGAAGAGAGACAACCTATTCGCCAAGTAAAGGGTGTATGGTTTCCAGAGTCTACGGTTTTATTCCCTCCTATTATTGCAAATCCTCACGAACCCGTCTATTCTATCGCCTATCGCTGGGGTGACCATCCTATTGCCAATCAAGAAATTGCTGTTTCTTTAGGGGACACCTTTCCCATTTTTCGTTGGTTCGATATTTTGCCTTGGCATGGAGACATGCAAATCGATATCGCAGCTTGTATGTGGGCCAATTTCGATATGCATCCAGCCTACCACCCTCGAGGTGAATGGGCAGAACTTGTAACAACCGATTATCTCTTAGCTTTACCTCTCAGTTACGCAATCAAAAAATGGGCATTTCGTTTACGTGCTTATCATATCTCTAGTCACCTGGGCGATGAATTTATCGTCAACGGCGGCCCCAAGATCGTACGGAAAAACCCAAGCTTTGAAGCTGTAGATCTTTTTGCCTCTTATCAAGCAACCGATGTGCTAAGACTCTATTTTGGACCTGGAGTGATTGTCCATAGCGACAGTACCTATCCCATGAAATGGTGCTACGTTGAGTATGGCCTTGAGTGCCGCTTTAAAGGATTTCGCTACCATTATCACCGCCTCTATGGATCTCCTTTCTTTGCTGCCGACTTCCAACAGTGGCAAGCAAGTAATTTCCGCCTTTCTACTACCCTTCAGCTAGGCTATGAGTGGTCTAAGCTCCAGGGAGCTGGCCGTAAAGTCCGTCTCTTTGCGGAATACCACAATGGAAACAGTGAAGGTCAGTTCTTTAAAGAGCATACCCAATATGTTGCTGCCCGCGCCTCCTGGGGCTTCTAAAATATTTTGTTGAAATATAATCAACCTTATAGCATAATTACTCTAAATTATTATCTTTTAATTAATTATGTAAACAATGACAACCTCTATTATACAACATCCAAAATCCCTAGAAAGCTTTCCCGCTGAGATCTTACGAAGAAGCCAAAGACCATCTTTTAGAGCTCTCCCTTCAGAGATCATACTCTCCATCTTCTCTTTTTTATCTCCCTCCGAACGAATAGATATCGGGGCTGTCAATACAAGATGGCGTTATTTAACAACTCAACCCTCAAACAGTACAGATCGAGTAAATGCCTTTGCTATCTCCATTGTCATTCATATGCAGGACAATCGTAGATTACAGGTTAGAGGAATCATTGATAGACTCCCTCCCCCTGTTCGAATCTCAACTCTTACCCGCAGCTCAGAAGAACTGATAAGAAGAAATCCTAGAACAGCTATAGGCCTTGCATGTATGTTCCGAGCTGAATATGCCGAGGCACTTCTCGCCTATTTAGTAGGCAAGCTACTACCGGTTGGTCAAGGGCTTACACATCGTAGACGTATCTCTTGTGCCATTGCAATTGCGATGAGATTAAGAGAGCAAGGAGATGTTTCTACCATTATAGCTCTTGCCCTTTTGGAGACTTTTCCACGCACTCGAGCTATAGAGGTCGCCTGTTGCATTCGTTCCCCTTCCCTACAAACTCTCGTTCTAGAAATAATAGACCACTACGAATAACGTTAATTCCGATATTCCAAGCGAAGCTTGGCCCTTAGAGTTAATTTTGTCCCTGCAACGAAGTGGAAGGGGCAACCCGAGGCGAGATATCGGAAAGAGAAATCAAATATCACGAGTCTGCAAGAGCTTTTCTAGCGGCGAGGCTGTGTTTTACACGCGAACGACTGCCAAGCTGTAATTCTGTCCCACTAGGGGCAGATACAGCGGCTAATTCATCCAATAATCCTTACGGAGTCAGAAGAATTCCTCCTTCTAAAGAAGGAGGTTCTTTTAGCCCGAAGTGATATTTGATTTATCGAACCGAGATTTCGCCCCATAGGAGGGTGTGGGAGGGCTATGCGAGCAGCAGCTCTCCCACTTAGTTTTTTGAACGACTGCCAAGCTGCAATCCCATCCCTTTAGGGGTGGGTTAAGCGGCCAATTCATCTAATAATCCTTATGGAGTCAGAAGAATTCCTCCTTCTTCAGAAGGAGGTTCTTTTAATAGTTACTCATGTTATGCGGCCGCGACTAGCGGCTCGGAGTAACATGAGTGAGTAATATGACTAGCTCTTAAAGCTTTTAAGCGATGTGCATTAGGTCGACATATGGGGTGATAATGTCGATATGCTCATTGATAAAGTTTACAAGCGATAGATAATCTTCTGGGAAGAATTTGGGAATACCTACGCCCAGGTAATAACAGACACCTGTCCCTACGAGGATGTTCTTTTTACCCGCTAGAATTGTGCGGACGTTGAGCTCAAAATCCTCCAAACTATAGAGATAGTTTGGTTGAAAACCTCCCAGTTCTAAGAAAAGCTTTTTCGGGATCATGAGAAAATCTTTGCAGGAGCCCAAAGTGTTTTTGATCACTGCATTTTTATATTTATAAGCAGATTGATAGCCCTGGTATCCAAGACCTAGCTCAAATCCATCCTCTGTTTCTGTTGAAAAGAGCATAAGGCCAGCATGACGGACCATGTTGTTTTTCATATGCATCCGTACACCCAAAGTACCGCAAGTTTCTTCTGATTCGAGGTAGGCTTTAACCATACGAGAAATCGCATCATTGAGAAGGATCACTTCGGCATCGCAAAAGAGGATAAGCTCGCTATCTTTAGAGACGTACTCTTCGATCACAGATTCGTAGAGAGTTGGAAGATGTTCATTATTAATGCTAATCAATTTAGTGTTACCGTGATTCCGAATAAACTCTTTAACAGCCTTTACATCTCCTGTTTTTGAACCAATATCCACGACAAAAATCTCAAGATTAGGATAGCTCGATTTTTCGTAGATAGATTCTAGGCAAGAAGCCAGTTCCACCGGTTTATTGCGGCAAGCAATAATAATGCTCACTTTAGGGGTTCTACTAAGTTTAATAGTAGCTTTACTTAAAAGAACTTCAGGCTTAAGCCTTAGCGGTAAATCGGTATGCTTACTCACAAAAAGCTTACGATTAGCAACCCAACTATCATCGTTGTCATTAAAATTTATCTTAAGGAGTTTGATATCAAAGATGACACCAATTTCTACCCCTTTGCTGTAATTCCCAATACAAAAATCGATGTCATAGAAAGAGTCTTTTTCATAAGTTTCATCAAAAGAGACTTTTATTTTTCTTCGATCGACTAAGAAAAAGGCATCATCTACCGTAAGAACTGGAATAATTTGACTGCGAAACACTTCCGAAAATTTATTTTCTGTCTTAGGCTCAAATGTCTGATACCAAATTCTTCCGACTAAAGGTTCTTCTTTTTCCCAAACAAGACCTGACATAGGGACAATTGTAGATCCTACAATTCCTAAAATTCCGTAGTTAGAGCGGGAAAAATAATCGAGGACTTTCTTACCCCAATTAAGAGAGCAAATTTTTATATCATTGCGGACAAATGCGATAACATCTGATTTCGAATCTTTTAACGCCTGATTGTATACTTTGCCAAAATGGTCTTCCTTATAATGGAGCACTTCTAAAGCGCCGAGGCCTGCGCTTGCAACTAGGTTGTTTTCAAAAGCATGATCTTGTTGTTCTGCAACATAGACAAATGTAATCACAGAAGTTCTCCTTATTAAACCTGATAAAACATATAATCGATATTATTATCAATTAAATGAAATCTATAATCAAACTATCATATAATTATAAATTAGGGAAGGTCTGCGAGAACAAGTAGAGGGTGTTGAAAAGAAGGACCTTCTTCATAGGTCCGAAAAATTCTGCCATCAGGCCCAATCAAACAAGAGATAAATTTTTTTCCTAAAAGTCCTTTGGCCCCATACTTATTGCTGATGATTTCGTCTCGATCCGAGAGAAGATCATAAGTCAGATGAAACGTTTCGTGGAAACGCAAATGGCGCTCTGGCAAATCACTACTTACTCCGTAAATCACTACGTTTTTTGCTTTGAGTTGTTTATACGATCGCTCAAAAGCTTTCGCCATACGTTTACTAAAAGGAATGAAATCCTTGGGATAAAAAAACAAAAGGACATATTGCCCCCTGTGATGCAAAAGCGAATGGTAAAAACCTTCCTGGTCAGGTAGATAAAACTCAGGAGCATCATCTCCTAGCTTAAAGAGAGGCTCTTTCGCAAAGAGATAAAGGGGGAAAAACAAAACCAAAAAAAATTGCCACATCCTTTAAAGAATGTCGAAAATTCGATTTTTTTTCTAGGGGCTTGGTTTTTGTCTTTGTAAAAGCTCTCTTCTCTGCTCTTTGAGAATTGCTATTTCATTGTCGATTCTATCAACGATTTTCTGATAGTTATCGATTCTATTGAGAAAGGCTTGTGAGTCGAGAGGATATTGTCCTCTTTGAAATTGATAATAATCGGCTTTATCTCGAAGACGGGCTATTTTTGCATCGTAGTAGTTGCGCAAGTTTGTAAGATTCTGGATCTGCAGATTGAGATAGTTATAAGCTTTTTGATCGCGAGGATTTTTAAAATGCCAATCCTGAGAACAATATTCATCATCGAAAGATTCATTATTTACAGGTTTTATAGAACCTAGAGGCTGAAATTTAAAGGGTTGCTCTGCCACAAAAGTATGAGGCATAGCAAAGAAGGGGAAAATCCACATAATGCACGCCATGGATAGGCTAGCTATTCGTTGCATCTCTTGTTCCTTCAATGTTTTTTAAAGCTAATTGATGTTCTTTTACTTTTCTCATGTAAAGCTGTTGGCGGTTATAGGCAACCCTAACTTCTCGCATTTTATGTTCTTTAAGAAGACTGAGGATACGACCTTTTTCTTGCATTAAGGCCTCTTGGTATTTTTGCACTTCTCTGTTGTGGTACTCTACAAGAACAGATTTAGCCTCCATTACCGTAGGTCTGATAGAAGTAAGAGGAAAGGTCTGTTTTTTTTCACTGCACCCAAAACTAAACAACAAACTAATTACAAGTAGTTTACAAAAAATTTTCATGTGTTACCCAACAGTATCATAGATCTCTTTCTTCTACTCATACAAATCTCTTTGAAAACAGCAAGAAAACTTTTTATTTAATTGAATACAAAGAAGTTATAAAACATTGTATTTTCTTTATACCCTTGTGTTATAGTGGGCACGGTTTTATGAAAAAAGTAGCCCTCTTTTTCTTGTATCTCTCTTCCCTCTCAGCTTTTTCTATGAAAGAGCAAATAGAGAGAGGTCAAAGTGGTGATTTTATTGTCTCTGAAAGAGATAAGAGAGGCGAGCTCTTACGCATTCACACGTTAGAAAATGACACACTGATTCTTGAAGAGATCGCTTTCCCTTCAACGTTAAAGCTTTTGGGAACAAAAGCTTGGCAAGAATGGATCGGACAAGGAGCTCCTGGTCACACATCTTGGACACTTATAGAAATTAACCTCACTCATGGCACCCTTCTTGAATGCTTTTCCTTCACCAGAAATGCCTTTTTAGAAATCCAGGAAACCGACCTTCTTTTCTTAAAAATTCTCCCCCTCTCTCTAAAATCTCTCCCCCCTCATGAAAGAAAAAAAATCGGCCCCCCTCCTGTCGAAGGAGCTGATAACCGCAAGCTTTGGAATCCCGAGCTTATTTTTGATGGAAAGAAAAAAAAGGGGGTGCCATGCAATGTCTTCTCTTTTCTTTATCCCAAAGAGACATCTCCCCTAAGTGAGAAGCAGTTTGAGCTTTATTACGATGCAGAAAATAAAGACTTCCCCTTTCCTTATCTGATAAAAATTACAGACGACTCTAGCGCTTCTTATAACATACGTGTGATTGACTCTGGAAGAGGGCTTGCAACCACATTAGCCGAACTACCTCGACGTGCGATTACTTTTACCAAGGCAAAAGAGATCACCAAAGAAGGTGTGGTGCTTCATCTTGATATCCCCTCTTATTACAAAGGGTTAGAAGTTTTTGCAGTGAATCAAGAAGATGCTATTACAACCCCCCTTTCTTACAAAAAAGAGAGTGAAAAAAGTGCAACCACCCTTGTAATTTCAAAAGAGGAGCTCAAAAAAAAGCTTTCTCCCGATGCTTCCTATACTTTTAGAGTATCAGCCTCCACCCCCCTTTGGACATCTGCAGAGGCAAAAGAGCCTTTCGTCCTCCTTGAAAAAATAGAGGATATAACCCGATAATAGATAGCATGATGAAACCCTATACTCTTAAGAAAGCCAAATCTATTTTTAAAACAGTTTACAAACTGTATCATAGAAAGAAGAAAAAACTTTCTTTAGAAGTCGCCGAAAAAATAAGACTGGGCTTGATTGAACTTCAAGAAGCTCTGCTAAATCGCGACCAAGAAAAAAGTGACAGTTTTGCTAAAGAGCTAGAGGTCCTTGTCAAAAAAAATGTTTCTTATCCACCGTGGGAGCGTTGGCTAGAAATGACCCTCTCTTTGGGAGTTGCCCTTTTTGTAGCTATTCTGATCAGACAAACTGCGTTTGAGCTATTTGAAATTCCTTCCGGCTCAATGCGTCCCACCTTCAAAGAGCAGGATCGTTTGGTTGTCTCTAAGACCCAATTCGGTCTCAATATCCCCCTCACAACTCTTCATCTTTTTTTCAAACCTGAAGAGGTAAAGCGGATGGGGGTTGTGATCTTTACGGGAGAGGGAATGGATATTCCCCACGTTAAAACCCGCTATTTCTATCTTTTCCCGGGCTACAAACAATTTATTAAGCGAATGGTCGGGCTCCCAGGTGATACTATCTACTTCTACGGCGGGAAAATTTACGGAATCGATAAGAATGGTCAGGATATTTCAGCTGACCTGCAGAAAGAGTCCCTCTCTTCTTTAGAGCATATCCCTTATATCCATATAGAAGGGAAAACGATTCCAACAAAGACAGGCTCGGAGGACACATACTCCTCGGTTCTTTTAAAACAGATGAATCTTCCGATTGCCAAACTCTCCCTTTCTCCCACTAAAGAAGTAGGCCACACTTTTCTCTCTAAACCAAACCCCCATTCTTCTGCCGCAGAAACCTTCGATTTTTATAACTATTGGGGAATAGACAACTTCGCAACTGTCCGTATTCTTCCAAAAGCTCTTGTAGAAACCAAAAAGGATCTCCCCTACCCTCTAAAATCTGCAGAATTTTATCTTGAGCTCTCTCACCACCCTTCCGCTCTTAAAGCAAGCTTTACAAGAGATCATTACTTACGCAAACGCCCTAAATTGCACGTAGAAAAATCGTATATCCCTCTCTCTGAAGAGCACATGAAAACTCTCTGGCAGCATATGGTAACTGGGCGTTTTATCGTGGAAGAGGGGTATCTCCGTCGCTATGGAGTATCTTTTCAAGAAGCAAAAACTAGCACAGTCGCTCCCCGCCTAAAAGGAGAGATCCCAAGTGGTACCTATGAGTTTACTAAAGGTATTCCATATGCGATCAAAGCCCAAGGAATAGCTGCATCTCTTCCTGAAAATCATCCTTTAGCTACTTTCGACCCGTGGAAGTGCTTTGTCTTTTTCAATACAGGGATAGAGTGCGATACTCGCTTCCTTCCATCTACACAAGATCGAGGTATCCTCCCCGCTCGCTATGCCTACTTTAGAGACGGAGATCTCTATATTATGGGCGCCCCTATTCTCTCTAAAGAAGACCCAGAGCTTGCATCTTTTATCAAAAATGAGACAGCTCGAAGATCAAACCTCTATGCCCCTTTTATCGACCATGGCCCCCCCTTAAAAATCGATGGTTCTCTAGATATAGAAAAAATTAAGCAATACGGCCTTCTTGTCCCCGACCATTCTTACCTCGTCTTAGGCGACAACCACGCAATGAGCGCCGACAGTAGGGATTTTGGCTTTGTCCCAGAAGGAAACCTACGAGGTATCCCCTCCTTTATGTTCTGGGCCCCGAACGACCGCTTTGGCTTCCCCAACCACGGAGCCTACCCCCTTTTTACCACTCCCCGCCTAATTGTTTACTCTCTTCTTCTCCTCTCTTGCCTCATCTGGCTTCGCCACGAGAGAAGACGCAAAGAGCTCTCTCCTTGCGACATATCCACTAAAAGCATATAATTATTGTAATAATTATAATATTTTAGGGATTTTTATGAGTTCTGTTACTGATTTTATAAAAAATAATATAACTTTATGTGTTTGCACCCTGGGTCTAGCCATCGTAGGCTACCTGGTAGGCCGTCTAGGCCACCGACTTGTGACCTGGATTAGAGAAAAATGCGCACGAACAGAACAGCTAGATGCTGCAGCAGCCGAAGTTTTGAGACGTCCAACCACACCCCTAGCCCGACCCCTTCATACGAGAGTAGTTGAACCAGCCCCTCCTCACCCAATACCAGCAGCTCCTCTAGCAGAGTCTCCCCCTCTAGTCTTTGCACAACGACCTGCAGCCCCTATCCCTCCTCCAATAGCTCCAGCCCCTGTTGTTCCACCTTCCCCTCTTGTAAGGGTTGCAATTACACCAAATTTAGCTCATTTCGCAAACATAACCCTCCCATTTCTAGCCAGCGGAAATCAAGAACAAAAAAATAAATATGTGTTTTTGAGAGCAGGATTACAACGTTTGCAAGCGCTTGGAGCTCATTTTGCTAATTTCTCAATCGTACGATTTACCGATCCATCGATGTATGATTTGAGACAAGTATCTACACCCGAGTTTTACTTGAAGCGTCCCTCTCCCATGGCTCCGTGTAGACCTTTAGAAGTAACTGAGGCGTATTACACTTACATAGAAGAACCCCCGCACATCCTTGCTTACCATGTAGACTTTGCAAATGCCGATTTAGGAGGCGGTCTTTTTACTCGAGGCTTTGCTCAAGAAGAGACTGCTTTTTGTGGCATGGTAGGAGGAGCGGCTTATCTAGCAGAAAATCTTGATAGAAGAAGACTCTCTACTATTTATACCCGTTTAAGTACTCTACCTAATGCTCGACATGTTGAAAGATCTGGCTTTGGAAGCCCTAATCCCCAGCTCCTTTTAGACCTTCATAGAATACAGGCTTTAGATAGAAGCGCATACGGGCGTGAGTTTGTACAACAAGATCATCCCGAGGCGCATCTCCTAGGCCTTATAAGACCTATTGATCCTCCAACCCCAGTAAATTTCCTAGCTATTGCTGCTCCACGTTTAGAGGGCGGTGTTTCACGCGCTACTTCTTGCTCTCTTACAAACTTGCTAGACATTGCCAACACCCTTTTCGCAGGGTTTCAACTAGCAGCCCAAGAAGCAGGAGGTCGTCCGTTTAGGATTCACTCAGGCCCTATTGGGTGCGGAGCTTTCCATAATGATAAAGAAGCTGTCTTTTTACTCCATATGCTAGTCGGTGCTCATTTAGGGATCGAACCTGTAATGCACGCCTACTCCGCTAGAGAGGCAACTGCTTATACAGCCCGATGGGACAGGCTTTTCGCAGCTTTTGAGGCGGCTCCTTCTTTATACGCAAGAATTGAACTCCTCTCACAGGATTTAATAGCTAGCCCTCGGCATGCACCCCCTCCGGTACCTGCCCCAGCTGCAGAGGAATAAAAAATGAACTCTGTTTCTGACTTTGTAAAAAACCATGTAGCTCTATGCGTTTGTACCCTAGGTCTAGCCATCGTAGTCTACGCGATAGGCCGCCTGGGCCACCGGCTTGTGACCTGGATTAGAGAAAAATGCGCGCAAACACAAAGAGTGGAGACCCTTGCGCAAACAGTTATTCAGCAAGGAGCTCTTCCCCAAAGAGCCCCCCATAACCCCCGAGTCGAAGAAGTAAATGCCGCTCCAACCCCAGCAGTAGCTGTGAGACCCCTACCTCAACGAATGATTCAGCGATTCCCTCTTGATTTGAACCGTTTTACAAGAGAGTGGGTCGCTCCACACCTTCTTGGAAGTTCTGATGCTGCCTTCAGAAATAAAGGTCGATTACTCGAGTTAGGGATAGAACGTCTTCAAAGGGCGACACAAGGACAAGCACCTCATATCGACATGGTTTCATTTGCAAGTTCCGCAAAATATGGCATAGCTGCTTTGCAAAGCGCCCCTGAGAACTCCTATTTGAATGAACAATTCCAACCAAAAGACTCATTTCATCTTGAAACTACCGCTCAATACTATACTTATACAGAGTCGTTCTCTCCACCCCCTTTAAGTTTTCACATAGACTTTGCCAATCGTTTTTTAGGCGGCGGGGTTCTAAGAGCTGGGTTTGTCCAAGAAGAGATTGCTTTTTCTGAAGCGGTCGCAGCTACTGCTTTAGTTTGGCAGCACCAACCCATTATGACACGAGATGGCGAAGCAGGCGTCTTACAAGGAAGCCCAAATCCTCGATTACTTCGTCAAGTCCTCCGCGTACAAGCGATACAAGGAGTTTATGGAGCTGAGTTGTTTACTCGTTCTCAAGCACAAATCGAAGCTGCTGCACACCCTCTAACTTCTCTTCAACAGGTCAACTTTATAGCAATCGCTGCACCCTGTTTAGAGAGTAACCCCTCTCGTGAGCGAGTGTTTGCAAGAGAGACCTTATTAGATATTGCTAATACCCTCTTTGCTGGTTTTGAACTCGCCCTTGCGGAGGCAAACGGTGCACATTGTGTGATCCATTCAGGCCCTATTGGGTGCGGAGCTTTCGGTAACGACAGAGAGGCTGTCTTTTTGCTACACCTTCTCGTCGCTGAACATTTAGGCGTAAACCTGGTACTCCACGGCTACCCTGATGCTGAAACAGGTCCCTACATAGCACGATGGAGAACCTTATCCTCAACTCTACAAGGACGCCCTCTCTATGAGTGCATCCAAGATCTATCTCAGTACCTCCTACAAAACGCAACTGCCCAAAGACCTCAAAGAGTCATTTAACATTTCTCGAGCTTAAAGCGTGTCAACTCCCCATTGAGGTCGTAGTCTTCTTCGCCTTGTAGCGATGCAAATTTTACTTCCGTAGCAAGGACCTCTTCCTTAATCACGTCAGAAAACAGGGCAAAAGCCTCTTGCACACGTGGTGTTGTGTCGAGGGTTAAACGGATACGATCTTGGATAGCAAGCGCCTCGCTTTTACGCCGTGTGTTTACTTTGTTGACAATCTCACGGGCAATCCCCTCTAGCTCAAGCTCAGGTGTGATATGGGTATCGAGAGCAACAGTAAAAGGACCGCTTGTGGCTGCAATCATCCCTTCATAGACCTGTCTCTGAACTACGACATCTTCCTCTTCGAGGGAGATAATGGTATCATCTAAAGGAATCTCGATGCTTTTCTCGCGTGAAAGCCTATGAAGCTCTTTTTGATCTAAAGCTTCGATCTTCAGGCGCACCTCATCCATCCTCTTGCCTACTTTTTTTCCAAGGATTCGGAAGTTTGCTTTGGGCTTTAGCTCTACGAATTGTGTCTCATCAAGGCTTAAGTTTAGCTTCTTCACATTGAGCTCTTCTTTAATCAAAGCCTCCTGTTCTCGGATAGCTTCTAACATCACTTCGTTGCTACTTGCAATGTGTGCTTGCGAAAGCGGCTGTCGCACTTTTATTTGGTGTTCTTTACGAAGAGAGTGACCTAACGTTACAACTGTTTGTGTCAGCTCCATCTCGTTTTCCAGTACCCGATCACGTAAGTATTCGTCAGGTTTTGGAAAATCACATAAGTGGACCGATAGGGGCATATCTTCTCTTCGAAGCTCTTGATAAATTGTCTCACTGATGAAAGGGATAAAAGGGGCTGTGATCTTTACAAGGGTAAGAAGAGTCGAATAGAGGGTAGAGAAGGCTTGTCTTTGATCTTCTCGATCCTCTTCCAGCCAAAACCGTCTACGGCTACGACGAATATACCAGTTTGTCAGCTGCTCGACAAACTCGATCAGAGGCTGCACAGCTTTATCAAGCTCATAAAGATCCATATTCTCCGCCACTTCCTGGGCGAGCTTTTGCGTAAGAGAGAGGATCCATCTGTCAATTGGGGCACTAGATGATCTAAGCATGGACGGATCCCACTTATACATATCTGCATAGGTGGCAAGGAAAGAATAGCTATTCCATAGAGGAAGAAGAATCTGCTTGAGGGCTCCTTCTACAGCTTGTGAAGAGAAGCTCATCTCTTCAGCTCTTACAACAGGGCTATCGAGAAGCGCCAAACGGATTGCATCAGCACCATATTTTTCAATCACAAGCTCAGGTTCAGGATAGTTTTTAAGCCTTTTAGACATCTTTTGCCCATCTTCAGCCAAAACAATTCCATTCACAATCACATTTTTAAAGGCAGGTCTTCCAAAAAGGGCAGAAGATATCACAGTAAGCGTGTAGAACCAACCACGGGTCTGATCAAGACCTTCAGCAATAAAATCTGCAGGAAAATCGCGCAATGTCTCTTCTTTCCTTTCAAAAGGGTAATGATTTTGAGCATACGGCATCGACCCTGACTCAAACCAACAATCGAAAACTTCGTTTACTCGCTTAAAGGTTTTCCCATTTTCTGTGAAAGTAAGATCATCGATGTAGTGGCGGTGCAAATCTTCTATCTTAGAGTGGACTCTCTCTTCAAGTTCCTTAATACTGCTAATGACTCGAGTCTCACCATCTTCAGCTCTCCAGATAGGCAGCGGTGTCCCCCAGTAACGGTTACGACTAACAGCCCAGTCTTTGGCATTTTCTAGCCACTTCCCAAAGCGTCCCTCTTTAATATGCCCAGG
>CAZBHP010000014.1:0-1363 GCA_964491795.1 uncultured bacterium
ACCATGGAGGCGCGCACAGCGCTCGAAGAAAAAAATGTCCTGATTATTAAAGACAGCTCTGCAAATAAAGGGGGCGTGATCTGCTCTTCTTTAGAAGTGCTCTGCGGCCTTGTCTTATCAGAAGAGGAGTTTCTGAAAGAAAAGCCCCTCCTCATGCCCGAAATCCTCGCTATCCTTAAAGAAAAAGCCCTTAATGAAGCACGATTACTTTTGAGTACTAAAGATCAAACGAAAAAGCCGCTTACCGAGATCTCCGACTGGATCTCTAAAAGGATCAACACCTTTACCTACCAGATTCTAGCCTATCTAGAGACCATTACCTTGCCCACAGACCCAAATCACCCACTTCTGCAATGTCTGATCCATTACTGCCCTCCTCTATTACAGAAGAAATACCAAAACCGGATCCTGAATAACATCCCGCCTATTCACCAAAAAGCGATCATCGCCTGCTCGATCGCCTCACACACAGTCTATACCAAGGGCCTTGGGTGGACACCCTCGATTGTCGACATTTTACCCATCCTTCTCCGTTTCTAAGCCATTGCAGCTTTGTCTGTAGATTTCCTAAAAAAAGTATCCACAACCCTGTGCAGCTTTTGCGTTATGGGGACTAAAGCTGAGGCGATTTCGGCAACTGTTCGGCATGCTGTCGCAGCCTCCCTAGCCAATTGTGCCTTTACCTCCATTTTATCCGCTAAAGCTTGAACTTCTTTCACCTTCTTTTGTTCCGCATTGAGACTAGCGCAAGGATCTCCTTTACGAGCTCTCGTAGATCTAGGAGAACCCTTAGGAGATGGAATTGGGCAAGGTGCGCTTGACTCTACTTCACCGCGATCAAGAGCTCTTTTAAGATCGCCGGCTTTTTTCGAGTTTCGCTCATAGTCTAAGGTTTTAGTTACATATTCCCTAAATAGCGGATATAAGGCTTGAAGGGGTGTTATAGCTTCTTCTCCAATGCTTTCTCTTTGCTTTTGTTCGGTTACCCCTAGCTCTATAAACAAAAGGCTTAAGCGAATCGGGTCCATCAAGATCTCCTCAAGTATTTTTTCCGCAAGACTATAGACGAAGCGATCTTTAGCTTCAAGTTGGCAATCTATATATTTACTATTTTACAAAAACGGAACCTGTTGAAATCTATTCGTTTACATGCAGCTATCAGCACTCTGCCTCTTTGAGTGCTAAAAAATGTTGCGGACTGGAAACCCTTTTGCTATAATGATGGCTACTATGAGCAAAACACCTGTTCCTTATCAGTCTAAGAGAAAAGAAAGAGAAAAAGGGGTCCTTTTCGGGCTTATCGAGCTCTATCTAAGAGATGGCCGCCCAGTTGGATCTAATACTCTAAAAGACAACGGCTTTG
>CAZBHP010000014.1:1373-16296 GCA_964491795.1 uncultured bacterium
TAAGCTCGGCTACTATCCGCAACTATTTTGCTGAACTCGAAGAGAGCGGCTTTCTTTTACAACATCATGCCTCTGGGGGGCGGGTCCCGACCGATAAAGCCTACCGCTTCTATGCTAATGAAATCCGACACACACCAGTCATCGGCCGCGATGACGATTTATTTCTCTCATCTCTTCTCATTAAAGAAACCAAAGAAATCTCCGCTTATCTCCAAGAGGCTGTGGAGGCCTTGAGCGAGCTCACAGGTCTTGCCACCTTCATTATGGCACCTCGCTTAGACCAAGATTTCATCGTAAACATCAAACTCCTTAAGATAGACGAAAATAGAGTCCTTGCAGCTCTTATCACCGACTTTGGCCTTATCCACACCCAAATCCTCTACCTCCCTAAACGGATGAGTAACTTCTCTCTTAAGCGTATTGAAGAGTATTTCCACTTCCGCCTGCAAGGAAGAGATCGCCCAGTTTTAAGTCCTGATGAAGAGAGCTTTGCCAAACAAAGCTATAATGAGATCGTCCTCAGACATTTCATTAGCTACACCAATTCCTCATCGGAAGATCTTTATAAAGGGGGATTTTCTAAACTCCTCCTCTATCCGGAATTTCATGACCCCTCTGTGTTGACTCATACCCTCTCTCTTTTCGAAAATAGCGACGTGATCCGCTTTATGCTTCAAGAGTGTTTTTCTTCGGAGAAGCTTTGCTATTGGATTGGCGATGATTTGAAAGCGCATCTTCCACCGCCGCACCTCTCCTCCATGGTCGCAATTCCTTATAAGATTCACCAAAAGATTGTCGGAACGATAGCTGTTCTTGGACCTAATCGCATCCCGTATGCTACAATCTTTGGCCTGTTAGAGAAAGCCTCTAAATATTTATCAGATAACCTCACAAAAAATATGTATAAGTTTCAATTAACCTTTAGACAGCACAACGCAAAAGAACTTGGCCTTACAGAAACAAGCTCTGAGCGTCTCGGGCTTTCTTATCAACTAGAGAAAAGACATGAGTAAAGAAGAGGAACCACAAGAAAACGAGACTCCATCTATCTCCGAATTCTTCCAAGAAAGTTTAAAAAAGAGCACAGAAGAGGCAAAAGAGTATAAAGATAAATACCTAAGATCTCTTGCCGAAATGGAGAACGTACGCAAAAGGCTACAGCAAGAAAAACAAGAGATGATCTCTTATGCAATCGACAACATTCTAAGTGAGCTTCTCTTGCCCTTAGATAGCTTAGAAAATGCCCTTCTTCATACAGATAACCTCTCTGATGAGCTCAAAAACTGGGCCATCGGATTTAAAATGATCGCAGCTCAATTTAGAGCTGTATTAGAAAGCCACGGGGTTTCTACTTTCTCCGCATTAGGAGAAAAGTTTGATCCCCATTTCCACGAAGCCATCGAAATTGTTGAAAGCAAAACATCCCCTGGAGGGACCATCCTTAAGGAAATTTCCAAGGGATACCGGCATGGCAACCGCATTTTGCGTCACGCCAAGGTTGTAGTGGCTAAAGAAGCAAATACTAAAGATATAGGAGAATAATTATGACTAAAAAGAAAAGCAACAAAGTCATTGGAATTGACCTCGGCACAACAAACTCTTGTGTCGCTATTATGGAAGGTAAAGAGCCAAAAGTGATCACGAATGCTGAAGGGATGCGAACCACACCATCGGTTGTCGCTTACAAAGGGGCCGAGAGGATTGTTGGAACAGCTGCAAAAAGACAAGCGATCACAAACCCTGACAACACCATCTATTCTGCTAAGCGTTTCATTGGACGTAAGTTTGATGAGATCGGCAACGAAATTAAAAGCGTTCCGTACAAAGTAGAGCGTGGCAAAGGTGACTCAGCAGTCTTTCGCGTACAAGACCGTACTCTGACTCCAGAGGAGATCGGTGCTCAAGTTTTGATCAAGATGAAAGAGACTGCAGAAGCCTATCTTGGTGAAGAAGTGACAGAAGCTGTGATCACAGTCCCAGCTTATTTTAACGACTCACAAAGACAGTCGACAAAAGACGCTGGTAAGATTGCTGGCTTAAACGTTAAACGTATTATTAACGAACCAACAGCCGCAGCTCTAGCATACGGCCTTGATAAACAAGGAAAAGACCACAAAGTTGCCGTTTACGACTTAGGTGGAGGAACCTTCGATATCTCCATCCTAGAGATTGGTGATGGTGTGTTTGAAGTGCTTGCAACTAACGGTGATACTCACCTCGGTGGTGATGACTTTGATGAAGCTGTAATGAAATGGCTTGTTGCTGAGTTCAAAAAAGATCAAGGTGTTGATCTTGCTAAAGACAAAATGGCTCTTCAGCGTCTTCGCGATGCCGCAGAAAAAGCCAAGATTGAACTATCAGGGACATCTTCTACTGAAATCAATCTCCCCTTCATCACGATGGGAGCAGAAGGTCCTAAGCACTTAATGATCACCCTTACCCGGGCTAAGTTAGAGAGCCTTGTAGAGCCTCTTGTGCAGCGTACAAAAGAGCCTTGCTTGAAAGCCCTTAAAGATGCGGGCGTTTCTGCTTCACAAGTCGATGAGGTGATCCTTGTCGGTGGTATGAGCCGTATGCCAGCTGTCCAAGCAAAGGTAAAAGAGATTTTCGGCCGTGACCCGCACCAAGGGGTAAACCCTGATGAAGTGGTTGCGATCGGCGCAGCTATCCAAGGTGCTGTTCTTACAGGCGAGGTAAAAGACGTTCTTCTTCTAGACGTTGTTCCTCTCTCTCTCGGTATCGAGACTCTTGGTGGTGTGATGACAAAGCTTATCGAGCGTAACACAACGATCCCAACGCAGAAAAAGCAAGTTTTCTCAACAGCAAGCGATAACCAGCCTGCTGTAACGATCAGTGTTCTCCAAGGAGAGCGCGAGATGGCGGCTCATAACCGTAAAATCGGACAGTTTGATCTGACCGACATCCCTCCTGCTGCCCGCGGCATGCCACAAATCGAAGTTGCTTTTGACATCGATGCTGATGGTATCTTACATGTTTCTGCTAAAGATAAGCAGACAAACAAAGAGCAGAAGATCCGTATTGAAGCCTCTTCTGGCCTCTCTGAAGCCGACATTAATAAAGCGGTAAAAGATGCGGAAGCTCATAAAGAGGAAGATCAAAAGATCAAAGAAAAAGTCGATCTTAAAAATGAGACCGACGCCCTTGTCTTTAGAGCAGAGAAATCTCTCAAAGACTATGGTGATAAAGTCCCAGAAGATGTCAAATCTCAGATCAACGAGTCTATCGAGAAGGCTAAAGAAGCCCTCAAGACAGACGATGTAGAAGAGATCCGCCGAGCCAAAGATCACCTCAACACCACCATCCAAAAGATCGGTGAATCTATGAGAGGCTCTGAGTCTCAATCTGAAGGACCAAGCACACCTCACGCCTCCGGTGTAAAACCCGACGAAGCAGAGGTAGAAGAAGTCCCAGAAGACGAGCGCAAATAGTCTTCGACTGACATCTTAGCGATTGCTTAGAACTCCCTTCCCCTTACGGGGATGGGAGTTTTTTTTATTTTTGTGTATAAAAAAGGTTAACTTAATTTAATCTTCATTTTCTATTAAGGATTGAATACATGTTGAACGCAGCTATAGTATTGTTTTTTGCTGGCTGGAGCCCTTACTACGCCTACAAATCTTTAAAAAGAGAAAAATTACGAGAGAAATTATCAGGGATCGCCTCTGTTTTAGCGATCGTTTTCATCATTATTGGCACGCGCCCACCTCTAAATCTAAGATTTGGGCAAGCCTTGGGATTGCTCGGTATGAGCATCTCTCTAGAACTCCTTTACCTGGCTTATAAAGAAAAGAGCCCCTTTGGTTATATAAGCTCTGGAATCGTCGCCATTCTTGGGCTCTATATTTTCCTCTCTCATGTCCCATCTTAGTTGATCGAGGACAACGTTAAATTCTCGATAGCAGAGTCAATATTAATGACTCATGTTACGCAAAAATGCGTAACATGAGCTTATATAGTTGATTAAATTTTATTAGAAAATTGTTATTGAAAGTACAAACTTTTAGAGATGCATTTGAGGGAGCTATTTTATCAATGTAAATTTAATCGACTATAATATCAGGGAACAGGATGTGCAGGATCGACTTCGTCGATAGGATATGCAGGATGCAAATTTCTTATAATTATCCTGCGTATCCTATAAGCCGCAGGCTATCTTACATATCCTGTAGCTTTTTCGCTCTCACAGAACTAGACGCAAGCTATTGCGTAACATGAGTTACTCATGTTACACGAGCCATGGGCTCAGAGTGATAAAATCTTGGAAACACTATATAAAACAACTTGCAAGAGAGAAGATGGAAAATAGCCCCGTGGCGCCCCACATAAACTGGTATCTTTGAGAAACAAGGGCAATTTCTTCTCCTGTTGTCCGAGAGACGATTACGCGATGCATAAGAGCAGGTAGGAAAATAAGAAGGAAGATACAAGCAGGGCTTGCTCCGTATTTGAGAGAAAGATAGAAGATACGGAAGGATTTATAAGAAAAAAGTAAAGCCGGCACATAAATCAATATGAGGAGGGCCATCTTATGGCTTTTTGTCCTCTTAAGTTGAAGGGCATCGGTTAAAAAGTCGACAAATCCCACACTTACCCCTAAAAAAGAGGTAGTGACTGCAGTAAAAGAAAAGAGGAGCGCGAATACACCGAGAGCTGAATGTTTAAATAGTTGGCTCATGGGAGTAATGGCTGTCTGATCTAACAAAGAAGCTTGAGCAAGGCTTACCTCTCCAAAAAGAGGCACTGAACCGAGAACCAAAGCTTGCCACAATAAATAAACGCTTAACGTAATCGTACTTCCAATCACTATCGCTTTCCGTATTTTGTAGAGATCCCTATCTAAATAGGAGACTAAAGAAGGAAGAGTTCCATGGAAACCAAAAGAAGTAACAATTAAAGGGAGGGCGGAAAAGCTTTTACCCCACGAAGCGTGCTGCAAATAGCCTATGTGAATATGTTTAATCCCAATGCTGATCAACATACCGTAGCAGAAGAAAAGAAAAATCGTCAAAAGCCCGTTAATACGCCCTAAAACATTTGTCCCTAAATACAAGAGAGGAATCATGAAAATAATAAACAGTAAGGGCCCTTTTTTCCCCACCCACAAAAAATTCTCCTCCAATAAAAGCCCAATCCCCTTTGTATAAGCGACCAATAAAGAAAAAAAGAGCACAAGATAAAAAAAGAGGGTGATATACATCGCTTTTTTCCCCAATAAGTCATGGGAAAGGGTTGTAAAATTGGCCCCTACAGGATAGCGACCCAAGACTTCCGCAAAGAGAAAACCAGATACAATCATCACTGCCCACGAAAGAAAAAATAGAAAAGCCGCCGGAACAAATCCTGCTTGAGCTGTCTCAACAGGCAACCCTAACATCCCAGCCCCTACAGATGTCCCTACAATCAAAAGAATGGCATTTAAACTCTTCATATTTTCCTACCTACTAATAGTGTTTTAAATGAAAAGAGAGAGGCTCTTCGCCTCTCTCTTTAAGAAGAACAAGACTTAAGATCTCTTTTTAGAATGAAAAAGAGAGGGCAAATCTTGCGGGAACGTTTCCTGGCAGGGTGAGCTTTGTAGCTCC
Source organism: uncultured bacterium (assembly GCA_964491795.1). Classification (GTDB taxonomy): domain Bacteria; phylum Chlamydiota; class Chlamydiia; order Chlamydiales; family 2-12-FULL-49-11; genus JAFEGE01. The sequence goes on from CAZBHP010000014.1 coordinate 6,977, forward strand.
ATAGGCCCCTGCGAAAAGGACGAAGTCATACCAGGCGTGAAGAGCCACGCTCTCTTTAAGAGAGTGATTCTTGTATGTCAACCAACCAAGATATCCACCAAGTCCAGTGATGAACGGAACACTAAAGGCATAATAAGTCCAACGGTCTTCTTCTTTTTCAATTAACTGTGCATTACCGATGTGGGCTGCACCGAAGCTTAAAGAAGATAGGGTAATAGCTCCCCAAGGTGGAAGATCTTGCATAAGTAGCGACTGTAAAAATCCACGGAAATAAGCCTCTTCTGAAAGACCGACCGGAAAAGCAATGAGCGGGCCCCACGGTTTTTTCACATTAAAAGGATCTGCTGCAGCAGAAGGAAGCTCGATATCTTCTTCGTGATGAGAATGCTTGTCGCCATATTTTTTAAGAGCTTTTTTTGACGCATAGCTTGTCCCTATAGCTGCTGCCATAAACCCTAAAAGACCGCCCCACACCTCTTTTTTCTTGATCACACCCCACTGAAACGGTGCGTAGCTCAGGTCTTCAAAGCTGTCCATAGGCATATCGTAAACATACTTTGTTGTAGCTTGGTTATGCTTGTGTGTATCGCGGTAAGCTGCATATATGCCATAAAACAACGCGGTTTGATAAGCCATGGCTCCAGGAAGGGCTGTCTCTCTTGTAACTCTGGCAGCTTCAAGACCAACTCCTCCGATTCCAACCGTTGCGCTTCCAATCAAACCACGAGCAGTGTCAATCTCTCCTAAATAAAGGTGTCCAAGCCCTGGAAAGAGATAAGAGAGCCCAACAGACATAATCACGCTCTTTTCTTTTTTAAGTTCAGGTAGGACATTTGCCTCCACCCCTTTTGGTGGATTCAGCTCTTGTGTAAATGGGCTCTTCTGCATTAAGATTTCTTGAGAAGCTTTATTATCTAATGCCGCTATCTCTTGATGAGATACTTGCTCTTCTTGCACAACAGCTTCTACTGCTGCTTCTTCAATTACTTCTTCTACAACTGCAACTTCTCCTTCTTCAGCGCCGTACAAACACAAAGAAGCAAAGGCCATCGCACACAGTATTCTCATTTTTCGTCCTCTCCAAAAGAATTTAAAGGAGATACGATAACCGAAAGAACTGATCTTTTTCAACAGATTAAAAAAGGAAACGCCCTATACTAGAATCCTAGCATAGGGCGTTTTTTGCTTACCGAAGGTCAATTACGGTGCAGTGTACATCGCGTCATTCCAGAAGTACGGGCTGTCACAGAGTGACCAGCGTGGAATTCTGTCATGGTTCAAGCGATAGAAAACTTCATATAAGAATATGTATTTATACCAACCCGGCCCAGGATAGATAGTTGGAGGAGCGATAGGGATAATGGTGTGGCCGTCGATGATAATAGAGCTACAATCTACGACAACAAGGGTTTGTGTCTGGATTCTAAAGTTAGGTGGAAGAAGTGCTGGATTAATTTGGAATTGCCCGCTTGTTCCCACAGGTAAAATCAAGCTATTACTGCCTGTTCCGACAATAAAATTACCGGAGGGGTTTGTAAGCTGGATATAAGAAAACTCTCTTAAAGTGACCGCATTCGGGCTTGTAATAAACATACCACCGGCAGAACCTTGTGAGAGGAAAAATGCTTTGTTTGGAAGCTTACAATTTCCAACAAGGTGGGTATCGCGCCCAGCACCGGTTGTAATCGATCCGTTTGTAGTTTGTAAAAAGACGTTTGCAGTTGTGGTCGTTCCTGTAAAGAGGTGAAGATCGCGTCCTGCTTTAAAAGTAATATTTCCAGTCCCTACAACCAGAGCTCCCGCTGAAGAGTTGCCCTGACCGCCCCCTTGGAAGAGGATATCTTGTTTTGCAGTAACTAGTATATTTCCATTTCCTGTAACAGTTACAAGCACATGAGGATCGCCGCCAGTACCCGCTAAAAATTCAATATTGAGAGGGCTTTGGCTCTGACCAATTTGGATATTTCCGTTTCCTAAAATAATAGCCCGGGCAAAAGATCTATTACTTGTACCCGCAGCAGTAAAGGTAAAGTTCGAGGTTCCACTTGAAGAATCAAGTTTAATCAAGGCTGAACTTCTCAATTCAGCACTTGCTAAAGAGGCTGTTCCTGCAGTTAATGTAAAGTTTCGTCCTATAAGTCCAGTTAAGGAAGAATATCCTTGAAGGAAAGCGCTATTTGATTGGCCACCACCACCTGTAATATGCGCATCTCTGATAACTGTGTAGTTAACAACATCCCCTTCAACGCTCGCTGATGCCCCTTGTGCGCCGCTTCCCCCTCCAGTAATGTTCAAATCATTAGCGATGACTAGATTAACTGTTCCGCCTGCTCCTAAAGAGATAATTCGGGCTACGTTGTTAATCCCGCCGCTTCCACCTTGGATATTAACGTTATTAGCGGTAATGCTAATCGTTTTTCCGCCCCCTAAAGACATGATAGAAGCTTTGTTTCCTATCCCTCCAGATCCCCCAATAAGGGTTACATCTCCTGTAAGGACGATCGTAATCTGAGAACTATGTGGATCCGGATTTCCTATATAAGCTTCATTTGCAGAAGAACAGCATCCCCCCTGTACTAAAACACTTAGAGGCTTAGTTGTCGTACCAATATTTACAGTTTTTCCATCGATAAAAGCTTTTGAACAGTCATTGGCAACAACCTCAATACTTCCAGCGCCTAGAGTTTTACTATCGATTGTGACAGTTGTCCCTTTAATCCCTGCATCAGAGCCGGCCGATGATCCCCCATAGACATGGATATAGTTTGAAAACAGAATCGTCACGGTTCCATTCTCAGTATCTATAATAGAGATGGTGCCTGGAGTTGATCCCCCGCTAACTGTTAGACTTGCGGTGTCTATGTTGATATTACCGCTTGTCAGAATAATCCCAGCTGACGGGCTTCCTACTTGGATAATGGGAGATACCAGATTTACAATAGTTGTGGTTGGAAAGCTCGCCGATGTCATATTCAAAATCGCATGGATCTGTATAGAACTTGCGACATTCGATGTCGTGTTCATGGTAATATTATTACCACTCGACCAGGTTACATCATTAAGGACTGTAATGCTTCCTGGGCTGCCTGTAGCATTTAAGGTTACATGAGATGTGCCAAGTATGGAACTTAAAGCTGTCGCAGGAATATTCGATAGCGCTACGATAGGAAATGGCTGCCCTCCAAAAAGAGTGACTCCTGACAACCCGACAACCGAAACAGGCCCATCTACTTGTATAGAGGGAGAATTAAAGGTAGAACGGCCAACCGTTGTCCCTGCAAGATTTATGTTAGTTGCATTTACCCCAAGAGAAGGTGCAGTCATAATCACTGTACCACCTACACTGCCTGTGCCAGCCCCTTGAGATTGTATACTTCCACTAAAAAGGAGGCTGTTAACAGAAGAAACTTGAATCGTTCCTCCGTTTCCAGAAGTTAAGGCATTATTGGTTAATGATGCGGCGGGGTCTACATATACATAGTTAGTGAGGCAAGAGCCTGTAAGAGTTCCTAAGTTGATAATTCCACCACCGTTATTCCCTGACACATCAATACTTGCACCCGGGAGAAGAGCGATCTTAAAGGCTGATACAGAAACAGTTGGACCAAAACCACCAGGAGATGCTTTTGAAATTTGCCCTGTAATCTGCACGCTTCCACTGCAAGGAACTACGGGAGGAGTTGATTGCCCAGGTAATGCCGTAATAATCACTTGGCCGTTGTTTGCCGTGCACAAAGTTGTCTTCACAACCCCTGTAAGATTGATCGCAAGTTCATAAGCGTGTCCATCCCCTTTCATGACAACTGCTTGTCCTTGGATGGTTCCCCCTTGATTCAAACCAATTGTGTTTGCTGCTGTGGTAGCTGATGAGGTTTGGATAAACACTTTATCTGTTGAGGCTGGCTGTAAAACAATATCAACACCGACTGCTTCTGCAGCTGTCAATGCTGCTCCAATCTGTCCACTGTTTACAATCCGATAACCGATGATTGTAACATCTCCAGTAAACGATGTGATATTCCCTTGGTTAGTGATAACTCGTTGAGCAATCGGAGTAGATGAAGTTACGTTAAACTCCATCTGTGCGGTCGGATTAAAAGTGCCAACTAAGTCTAGAGTAGAGGCAACAAATGCGCCCGTTGCAATTGTCCCTGTAGGGCCAACAATAATCCCCGCTGGATTTACGAGGTAGATGTTACCATTGTCTGTAGAGTGTATAGATCCGTTAATCTGAGAAGCAGGACCGCCAGAGACTTGATTAAAAACATAATAGGGGGTGCTAGAAGGGATTGAGCTTGTAAACTCCACCGTCTCTCCCGAATTTACTGAAAAATTCGGCCACGTAATGACAGCTGTGCTACTTGTTGCGGTAACAGTTACAGTAGCAGACCCAATTCCCGTAACGTCTGCTCCTTGTTTAGAGATAGGCGCCGAGGGATTTGCCCATAACCCTTGAGTAAATAAAAACAACAGCAATGGAAAACACTTCATAATAAATAGCTCCTATTCTTAATTATTAAATAAACTAAAAAACAGTTTAAATAAAATAAAAAATAAAAATAGGCTAATTAATTAACGAAGAAAGATTCTTGTTATATCTTGGTATGTGATATAAACAAAAAACATAATTAACAGAACCACAAAGGGGAGCACCATTTTTTCAATGGCCTTGGTGGAAATCCTTTTTCTTGTAAACATTTCCCAAAGAGCAAAAGAAATATGTCCCCCGTCTAACACAGGAATAGGGAGAAGATTAATGAATCCGAGATTAAGAGAGATAAGTCCAATCCAATACAAAGCTTCTTTAATCCCCACACTCCAACCGTCGTGCATGATTTTCACCATACCAACAGGACCACTTAACCACTTAGGACTTAAGTTTCCTTTTACAAGAGAAGAGAGGGTGTGACATGTCTCTGACAACACATCTTTAAACACTTGCATTGGAGTTGGGTTGTAAGAAACCTTAGGTTCACGAATTTCACTACCAATAAAAAGAAAGAGATTATTCCCATACGCTTGCATGAGGCGCTCATCTATCTTCTTACCGCTTTTTTCGGTAAATTGTTTATAGGTAATAGGTATAGAAGGTTTTAAAATCTTAACTCCATGAGTCGGATTTCCCCCTTCTTCTAAATGGGCAAGGCTTTCTCTAATTTGCTCTAAAGGAATCGACTCTACGAAAAGGGCATCTTGATTCTCAAAACTCATCGTTTTTGGAAGAGTATCCCCTGATGCCGCCATGAGAAGGATCTTTTTTTGTTTAAGTTCTTGAAGAATAGCAGTTCCATTAGAGGTAAGAGTTCCTTCAACGGCAATAATTCGATCGTTTGGTTTCAGTGTAATATCGACACCTTTATGGAAGTATTGGTCCTTACGGCTCTCTTCAATAAGGTCATTATCAATATAAGCAAGCTCTCTTCCAATAAATCCTTGAGAGTCGACTTCATACGGAATAAAGTAGAGCTCTTCTGAAGGATTTTCTAGGTGCAGTTCTCGTTTCCAATCAGAAAACTCCCCTAAAAATTTAGGACTCATTTCAAGCTCGCTTACCAAAACTCTAGGAACGCGCCCTCGGATAATTTCTTTACCGCGCTCAATAGTTAGGTAGACACTTGGCTGATTGATAACATTAGATAATTGAGAAGCAGAGAAAATAAGTTCCCCATTTGCCCATAAAATTCTATCCCCTTCTGCAATTCCAGAATTGTAGAGAGGGGCATGTTTTTCATTTTCTGAGTCAAATTTTCCAAAGACTAGAAAGGAGGCCGGTTTTAATACACCGATTGTCTTTAATTCTGGAGGGAAGCCTTCTTTGTGGTATGCAGTAAGTTCGTAATCGTAGGGAGTTTTGGCCTCTCCCGAAAGATAATCAATCTTCTCCCCTTTGATTTCTATCGTCTTATCACTTACAAGTCCGCCATACAAAAGGTCTCGAAATCCGGAGAACTCCTTCCCATTATACATAGAAATCGTATCACCAGGCTTTACACCATTGCGGCTTAGCTCAGAACCGGGATCGACCCAACCAATAATATGTGTTTCTTGTTCAAACGGTTTTTGACGTCCACCGACAGCCCAAATGAGTGAGAAAACAAGAAAAGCAAAGACGATATTTACAAGAGGTCCCATGATAGCAACTTTAATCCGGGCCCAAGGGCTTTTTTCATAAAACCCATCTGGAATTTCAAAAGCTTCTTTCCCTTCTTCCCCTTCCATCCCAGCAATTTTAACATACCCTCCAAAAGGGAGAACGCCAATCTGCCAGAGAACACCTTTACGATTCCACGCAAGAATAGGTTTACCAAAACCGATGCTGAATACTTCGACTTTCATCCCGACACGTCTTGCCATCCAATAGTGGCCAAGCTCGTGAATAAAAATGAGAAGACTTAAGCCTAAAGCAGCTAGGAAAAAATTGATGACTGTCATACTCATAACGCAGAAGCCTCTATTCTCGTCTCACGATCTACTTCTAAAATCGTATCAACTGTTAGATCTTTAACAACTTGATGCTTTTTTACAATCGTGGCTAATTTCTCTCCAATTCCCAGCCAGCTTACCTCACCTCGGCAAAAACGATCAACTAATACCTCGTTTGCAGCATTTAAAACACAAGGCAAACTCCCCCCTGCTCGAAGAGCCTCATATGCAAGCTCTAAGCACGGAAATTTTTGATGATCCGGTGGCATAAACTCCCACAAACCGTGAGAGGAAAAATCAAAAGGCTTTTCACATCTCTCACGGCGGTGAGGATATGTAAGGGCGTATTGTATAGGAAGTTCCATACTAGGAAGTGATGCGACCGCTTTCAAAGAGCCATCCACAAACTCCACAAAACTGTGCACAATACTTTGAGGGTGGATCACTACATCAATCTTCTCAGCAGGGATTTGAAAAAGGAAACTCGCCTCAATGACTTCAAACCCTTTATTCATCAAATTTGAACAATCAACACTTACCTTCTGTCCCATTTTCCAAGTCGGATGATTTGATGCCTCTTGGTAGGTTATTTTTTCCAGATCACTAAGAGAGCTCTTTAAAAAAGGGCCGCCCGATGCTGTAAGGATCATTCTCCTTACATCTCTTATACTCTCGCCTTGTAGGCACTGAAAAATAGCGCTATGCTCGCTATCAATTGGAAAAAGACGCACCCCATGCTCAGCTATCAGCCGATTAATCAACTCTCCTGCTGCAACAACCACTTCCTTATTGGCAATCGCAATGTCTTTTTTTGCTTTAATCGCATAGACAGTCGGTAAAAAACCCTCCGTCCCCGTCATAGCAAATACAGCAAGGTTTGCACTCTCAATTGATGCAACTTCACATAAGCCCTCAAGCCCCGCCACAATTGTGCAGTTAGGAAGCCTTCTTTTAAGCTCGCGTGCAGCCTTTTCATCATAAACCGCGACCCACTCGGGCTGAAACTCTTTTACCTGACTCTCTAAAAGATCGATATTACTTCGTGCAGCAAGACCCACAACACGAACCGCACCACCTAAATGACGCACCACATTGAGCGTTTGCCGCCCTACAGAACCCGTACTACCCAGAAGGGTGATTGCCTTTTCCATCCCCATAAGGTATACCCCATTCAAAAAGAAATGTCAATCCAACAGAATATACACCCTTTTATGCGAAATATTTTTATACCGTGTTTGTAAAATATTTTTTTAAATATTACTTCACATAGTGTATATATCTTATTTTTATGGAAATTTGACAATTATAGGATTGTTTAGTATTATTTTAAATAATTATAATAAAATCAAGAGGATCAAAATAATGGCACTTACCCCACTCGCACCCTTAGAATTTGCCCCTCCCCACCCAGCTTTACACCTCCCCAAAGAAATTTGGCATGTCGTTCTTGAGTATGACCCAAGATTGGGATTTTCTTGTAAAGGATTGTGCTCTCTTGCTTACTCTTATTTTTTTCTAAGACATCTTGCTACAACTACTGTCCCACCTAGAGCTCTTCGAGCAACACCTATTGATCCCAATTTTCAGAGGTTAGCCCTCGCACTCCTTCTCCCTCCGCAAGAACCAATGATCCCCTTCACCCCACCCCCTATTCTCACCTGTTTAGCCATGTTAACAAATGAGACTGCAGCGTCCTATCTATCAGGTCCACGTTTAGCTTTTACGCTCAGCAGACAAATGCAAAAACTCCCACGAATACCTCTTAATCTTTTACAACCTATGCCGCTAGAAACTCTAGTGCCTACTCTTTTACAACTCCCTCCTGAACTTGCAAATCCTTTCATTATGACTCTTACACTACATGCACAAGAAATCCCCTTCGAGGGGAGAAATAGCTTAGGCCATCTTCTCGTACAAGTTGTAGATCAAAGAAATTTTTCAACTACTCAAGTTCCAGCTATCTTATCGCTATTGAGTGCTATTGGCTTCCATCGGCAAAAAGAAACAATTCCTATCTCTGGTGGCTATGGATTAGAAGTTGCCTGCAAAAAAATAGCATCTCTATTCTGTTTTGGAGACAACCCAACTGCTATTCGTTTAACCATGATAAAGCATTGTTTAGGATTTCTAAACCCTTCTATGATTTCACCTCAAATAATTAGTTTCGCTCTACAGTTGGCAGCAGACGAAGGAGATTTTCCTTTCGCGCAAACCCTTCTTACACACCCAAATGCAAAAGAGATCCCTGCCGCTGCCCCTCTCGTTGAAGACCCTTCTAATTCAGAGTCTCTAGTCTGTACGGATTTGGCAGATCTTATTAGAAGAGCAGCGATGCGTGGCCATTATTGCATAGTAGAAATCCTCCTTGCGCACCCAAATGCTGTAGAAATTTCTGCAATTGACATGGGCTTCCCTATATATGAAGCAGCTTCTGCTGGCCATTTGGATATTCTCAAGCTTCTTTGGAAACACCCCAAAGCAATGGAAATTGCAGCTAATGGCCTTCCTATGGACACTTGTGGCAGTTTAGGCGCAGCTCTTGTACTGGCTTCTGGACATGGTCATCTTAGAGTAGTAGAGTTTCTCCTAACCCATCCAAAGGCGGATGAAATTTCTATAGATGGTGTGACAAGTATCAACCATGCTCGAGAAAAAGCAGCTTGGAAGCGTCACATAGACATTGTAGCAGTGCTGGATGCATTTGTAGCAGGAAGAACTGCTACTGCTGTAGCAGCGACCTAAAAGCAATTAAGCGCTCATCTCTGCTAACTCTCTTCTCAACCTTTTCTTGGTTAAGAAGCGGGTGACAAGTCCTTTGGATGGGGAGAAAAGAAGTGCCCCAAACCAAATAGCCAAATGGGTCATCACGACCACTCCTGCGGTGGAGAGGGCTACGT
>CAZBHP010000015.1:0-1658 GCA_964491795.1 uncultured bacterium
CTGGTCCACCACCACCGCCACCTGGTCCTGCGCCATTTCTTGCTTACGTCCCTTTCACAATTGTAAATAACACTAATATTGCACCTCCTAACACCCCTATTTATCTATTAGTAAAAGGGGAGGATTTGACAGGGCGATCGTGCTATATGAGTTTCTCAAATGGTATAGGTTTGCCGCAGCCTGTGTCGAGCTCAACTACAAGCCAGCAGTTTTCTTATAAGCTCTCCGATTTACCAACCCCGTTGTATATGCCCCCGATGAAATCGGCGATGGCCTATTTTTCAATGGGCTATCCGATGGATCTTCTCGTTCTTATCGATCCGGCCACAGGACAGTCTACCATACAAGAGCCTGATGCGTTAAAAGGGCCCTCTGACTCACAAAGCGCCGAGTCTAACTACTACACCCTTTTCGATAAGATCGAATTTGCAATCCCCATGGATCCAGATGTGCATGTTGCTAAAATTACTATGAACCCGACGGCGGTTGATTTTTTCTGTTTGCCAATTACGATTGCTCTGAATAACCCAACGCGTGGGCCCACAGGTATTTCTCTAGATAGACCGGCAGTGCTATTTGAATATACTAATGTTTACATCCCTGGAGCGACTACGGTAGACAACGGACCGGAAATGATTCAGTGGGGGAATTTAGTCATTCCAGATCCAGTAGATGGAGGGCTTGCTGATGGCCATGTTTTGCGAATAGCAGCAACGGGTAAGGCGATGCAGGCAAAACAAGCAGGGACCAATAACCCTCTTTTTGATCCGCAATATCTTGATAATCCCGCGGCGTATGGATATAGCTGGATTAGTGATGTGTGGAAAGGTTTTTATTTAAGTACAGGAAGCAATCATCTAGCAGTAGACACCTCCGAGATTCCCCCCGGCACAAATCCGATCTACGTAGGGCAAACCCTTGCGCCTGGAGGGATAACGTTTCGTTTTACCAATGGGGTAGATGCGCCCATAGATATTCTTCTACCAACAAATTCAGAGCCTTTTTTTGGTGGCGGTGGTGACACTTTTAATGCACAAAACGGCAGTATAAGATCGGTAATTATACGTGATTTGACCTCTGCCTTTGATACGGGTCTTTTACCCGTTGATCTAAGTGGCACTCCTTCAACTAATTCGCTTAGCGAAGCCTATTTCACTACACAACGATTGGCTTCAAACTACTACACTATAAACACTAATTTATCAGCACTTGGAAAAACAAGGGGACCTTGGTACGATCTTTATTCAAAAGCCTTACATGAAATGGGGACAACAGCTCCTAATTACAATCAAATCTACACCTTTGCCTACGATGATATTCTTGGCATCTCAGGAAAATTTGACTCAGGCGATGGTGTTGCAAATCCAAATCCCCATGTGATCATCACTTTAGAAGATCTAGGAGATACAGCAACCCCTATTCCCAATCCTTACTCAGATACGACTCTTTACAATGTAACGTTAAGTATACCTCCTTCTCCCTCTATCAACTATGTCAGATATAACGGGACAACATACGGGCCAGGTGGTCCACCCCACGCTTTAGGGCCAATTACAGGTCATTTAGAAGTGTTTACACTCGGTGAAGATCCGAACAATCCTTCAAGCCTAAAAGAGTATCGAACTGTCATTTATCTTAAATACCAATTCGCAAGTCCT
>CAZBHP010000015.1:1668-16198 GCA_964491795.1 uncultured bacterium
CCAAAGTCAGGAGACATCGTGGTTCACAATCCCGTAGCAGGCACCGTCCAAATAGACTTCCCTTCCATTTTCGCCTTTATCCCTCCATAGATGTTACCCCAAAAGGGGAACAGGATGTGCAGGATAGTTTTTTACACACATCTACCATCCTACCTATCCTAGAGCCGTAGGCTTATCCTACATATCCTGTTTTTTTAAATAAAAACGATAAAAGGGGTGCAATTGATTTTTTTCACAACTGGCATTAGCTTATTGCTTGAGTGGCGTGGGCAAAGTTGAGAACTTCTGTAGAGCCGATTTTTTGTTCAGCTTCTCCTGCATAGATAAGAAAAGATTGAGAGGTCCGTTCTTTGGTAATCGTTTGAAAAAACTTAAGTTTTTGGAGAAATTCGGGGTGATATGTTTTGGAGGACTTGATTTCGATCGGGATGAGGGAGTGTCCTTTTTTATAAACAATATCGATTTCATTTTTCTGCACATCTCTGTAGTAAAAAAGAGAGGGATCTAAACCTTGATTGAGACGGTGCTTCTTTAATTCTAAAAGAATAGCGTTTTCAAAAAGATTTCCTCGTAGAGGGTCGCGGCTAAGTTGCACTTCATTTTGAATACCTAAAAGATAGGTTGCAAGTCCGACATCATTAAAATAAAGCTTAGGGGATTTGACGATCCGTTTGCCAAAATTTTCAAAATAGGGGGGAAGTCGAAATACAATGAAAGAGGCTTCTAAAATGGAAATCCAATGTTTAACTGTATGAGAAGAGACTCCCACTTCTCCTCCTATCTCTTCCATATTCAGGAGTTGCCCGACACGACCTGCAAGTATTTGAACAAAACGTTCAAATTGTAGTAGATCTTTAATCTGGATTAACTGCCGGAGATCTCTTTCCACATAGGTTTGGAAGTAATTTCTATAGGCTTTTGTTGGGTCAAGATTGTCTTTGTAGATACGAGGGTAGCCGCCTTTCAACATCCATTCATCCACCGTTAAAGAAAAGCCAGCTCCTCTAAGTTCACTTAGATTCATCGGAAGAAGAGTAAGTAGTGCAGTACGACCAGCAAGAGATTGAGATACTGCCTCATGAAGCTCTATTTGATGACTGCCAGTAAGGATAAACATCCCTTTTTGCCCTTTTTGATCTACCAGAGGTTGAATGTAAGAGAGAAGCTCTGGTGTTCGTTGGATTTCATCTAGAACAGCCCCTTCTGGAAATTGTTCAAGAAATCCTCGAGGATCTTCTAAGGCCATGGCTCGGATATCTGGAAATTCCAGATTGGCGTATTTTTTTTCAGGAAAGGCGTGTTGGACTACGGTTGTTTTGCCGGATTGGCGGGGGCCAATAACGGTAACAACGGGATATTGCTCTGCAAGTGCCTTAAGTTCAGTCTCTAACTCTCTTTTAAACATATTTTGACCATTTTGAAGTTCAACTTCATTTTAGTCAAAAAGGAGATTGTAGTCTTTTAAATTATAAAAGAAAAAGGTCTCTAGTTTTCTAGAGACCTTTTGGAGTGAGAAGGCTTGGTTCAGAGTTTAAGCCTCAACCGGTCCTTTGGGAAGCTCTTTTACCGACTCTTTTTTCTTTTTCCCGGAGCTTCCGGAGGTGACGAGTTTCTCTTCATCATCTCGCTTCTCTTCCCGTTCAAACTCCAACTTCTCGTCTTTGACTGTTACTCGAACAGTCCCTTTGCAGTTGAGGTTTTTAAGGAGCATTTCGGCAAGAGGATCTTCAAGATACTGCTCAACAGCGCGACGTAAAGGGCGCGCTCCCATTTCGGGTTGGTATCCTTTGGTGACAAGATACTCTTTGGCCTCTGGTGAGATAACCAAAACAATATGCTTGCGAAGAAGCCTTTTCTGGAGTTTGCCCACTTCTAGATCGATAATATTGACAAGTTGCGCCCGATCGAACGCACGGAAAATAACAACACCATCTAAGCGGTTAATAAATTCAGGTTTAAAGTGTTTTTTCACCGACTTATCGATCTTATCTTTCATCGACTCGTAATCGATCGCTGTTGGCTCCACACCAAAACCTACTTCTGTAGACTTACGAATCAAGTCGGAGCCTAAGTTAGAAGTCATGACGATGATGGTGTTACGGAAATCGATCTTGCGGCCGACTGAATCTGTGAGTCGTCCTTCTTCAAGAATTTGGAGAAGGATGTTCATTACATCAGGGTGAGCTTTTTCGATCTCATCAAAAAGCACCACAGAATAAGGTCTTTGGCGCACCTGTTCAGAGAGTTGCCCCCCTTCTTCATGGCCTACATACCCAGGAGGCGATCCTGTCATACGGCTGACAGCAAATTTCTCCATATACTCAGACATATCGACTTGAATAAGAGCATCTTCTCCCCCAAAAAGTTGGATTGCAAGGTTTCTTGCAAGAAGAGTCTTTCCAACCCCTGTAGGTCCAAGGAAGAGGAAGGCACCGATTGGTCGATTTGGATCTTTAATATCTGCGCGTGAGCGTCGTAGGGCTTTACAAACGGTTGAGAGAGCCTCGTCCTGACCGACAATATCTTTGCGTAAGGTGTCTTCCATTTTCAGAATCATTGATGTTTCAGCTTCTGTCAGACGGGTGATCGGTATTCCGGTATGTTTAGAAATAATTTCCGCAATATCGTCCACATCGACAATGACTTTTTGCTCATCTTTACTCTTTTCCCATTCGCCGGAAAGGAGTTCTAATTTTTCACGTAGCTGCTTTTCTTGATCACGCAATTTAGCAGCTTTTTCATACTCTTGATTGCCGATCGCAGACTCTTTAGACACCCGGAGCTCTTCAATCTCACCGCTAAATTGGGCAAGTTCTTGAGGTTGATGCATCACAGAAATACGGGCCTTTGCTCCTGCTTCATCAAGAACATCGATCGCCTTATCGGGGAGGAACCTTCCCGCAATATAACGGTCTGATAATAAGACAGCTTCTCTTACAGCTTCATCAGTGTAAATACACTTGTGGTGAGCTTCATATTTCGTTTTGAGCCCTTTAAGAATTTCTACAGCCTCCTCATTCGATGGAGGGGCCACAAGAATTTTCTGGAAACGGCGTTCTAGAGCAGCATCTTTTTCAATGTGTTTGCGATACTCATCGAGAGTTGTCGCTCCAATACATTGGATCTCACCGCGAGAAAGGGCAGGTTTGAGGATGTTAGAAGCATCAATTGCCCCTTCAGCAGCACCTGCTCCTACAATTGTATGAATCTCATCGATAAAAAGGAGGATGTTGCCCAGTTTTTTTACCTCATCCATCACAGCCTTAATCCGTTCTTCAAACTGACCGCGGTATTTGGTTCCGGCAATCATCAACGTAAGGTCTAAAGAGATCAGTTTTTTCTTAGCGAGACTCTCAGGAACTTCCCCACGTACGATAGCGTGCGCAAGTCCTTCAACAATAGCTGTTTTACCAACGCCTGCCTCTCCAATTAAGACAGGGTTGTTTTTTCTACGGCGGCAAAGGATAAGGATAAGACGTTCCACTTCTTTTTGGCGGCCAATCACAGGGTCAAGGCCCCCTTCTTTGCAGATTTCATTTAGGTCATGACCATAAGCCTTAAGAGCATGCATCTTATCAGATCCTGATGAGAGACCAAGTGGAGAGGAGGGGGAGGAGCGGTCTTGCTGTTTAGAGCTCTGGTTTGGACCTAAAGATACTGGAGGGACCTGTAGATTAAAGGTTTCAAGTTCCTTGAGGATCTCTTTGCGGATCTCTTTGAGATTCACATTGAGGTTTTCTAGAATTTGCACAGCAACGCCGTCTTGTAAACGGATAAGAGCAAGAAGAAGATGCTCTGTCCCGACGTAATTATGACTTAAGGCAAGTGCCTCTTCATTAGCGTATTCAAATACTTTTTTAACTTTACTGGTAAGAGCGGGGTCTCCATAGACATGAATTTCAGGACCGTAGCCGCAGATGAGTTCGACTTCGGCAAGCACCGTGTCATACTCAATATTCATATTTTTAAGAACATTTACAGCGATCCCTTGGCCCAGTTTTACAAGCCCAAGAAGAATATGTTCTGTTCCCAAATAATTATGATTAAGTCTTTGCGCTTCTCTTTTTGCGAGCTTAATCACTTGCTTTGCACGGTTTGTAAACTTATCAAACATAAAAAAACCTTTTCCCCTATAATCCTATTAGGATTTTACCTGACTGCTTTCTTTCTTGTAAATTATCGCTCTTGTTTGTCACAAGAGGATTTATGGATATCGAGGAATTTTTTTATGGTTCACGTGTTAGATACAGGTAAACAAACTGCAAAAGAAAACATGCAGATTGATCACGATTTACTTCTTCGTTTACAACCAGATGATTCTCCTATTTTGCATTTTTATGACTGGGCTGAACCCTCCATTACCCACGGATATTTTATTGAGGTGGACAAGTTTCTAAAAAAAACTGAAGGAATTGCTATTTCTCGAAGACCAACTGGTGGAGGAATTCTTTTTCATATGTGGGATTTTACTTTTTCTGTCTTTATCCCAAAAAATCACGAAGGGTATTCAAATGATGTTTTAAAAAATTACCGTTATATTAATGACCGAGTCGTAATTGCCCTTAAAGAATTCTTTCAAGATCGCTCACCTTTAAATCTCCTTCCAGAAGAACCTCTGCCTCTCAATCCCGATTCCAAGTTTTTTTGTTTTGCTAAGCCAACTAAATACGACGTAATGATCGGCGGCAAAAAAGTTGCCGGTGCAGCGCAACGTCGTAAACAAAATGGATATCTTCATCAGGGGAGTATCTCTTTAGTTTCCCCAAACTTTGAGCTTCTCTCTACCCTTCTTGTAGAGCCAGGTGTTTTAGATGCCATGAAATGTCACACCTTCGCGCCCCTACCACACAATACGAGCCCTCTTGAAATTGAAAATGCAAAAGTAGATATCAAAAGAGCCCTTCAGAAGACTTTTTCATCTACTTTATAAACGGTTTTTTTGTGGTTCTATGTTCGAGAAAGAGCTCTTCTTGAAGATCTGAAAGGATTTCGTTGTTGTTTTTTTCGCGCTTGTCTTCTCTCTTTTTTTTCTTGTATCTTTTCTTCTCTTTCTAGATCTTTTATATACGAACCGACTTCTCTAACTTGAGGTGTTTCTCTGCTAAAAGAGAATGTTTTAGTAGAGACAGCAGATGATGAAGCTTCACTTGAAGGAGAGTCGGTAGAGGGTCTTTTAAGACAGCTTTTTGGGGAAACTGCCCCGGGAGAGGCAGGACCTGGGTTTTCTTTGATAAAAGCAAAAAGAGCCTCTGGGAAAGAGAGGCCAAAGTGGGTGTAGGTCCTCTGGGCAATGATTCTGATTGTTTCCAATTGCGAAGAGGAAAGTTTTGTAAGATCTTCTATATGAGCTATTAAAAGGTCTTCTTTGGGGGCGAATAACTTGCATGTTCTGGCCAAAAACGTAGAGAAGCAACCCCTTTTTTCATGAATAACGTGGAATTTTTTACCTCTATATTCGACGATATATTGAGATCCTGGGTTGTCTCTTTCTCTCTGAGAAGCGCAGACCAGAGCGTCTGTAATGGTTTTAAAACCTATAGACATATATAAACCTATAATTAGCCAATTATATAATAACATTTTTTTAATTAATTTTCAAGTTTATAAAGAATTTATTTTAAGTCGATTAGGCCTTAGAAAGAGGGGATAAGAGGAGGGGGTAAATCGTAAAAATAGTTGCCCTTTTACAAAAAACCTTTTGGCCTC
Source organism: uncultured bacterium (assembly GCA_964491795.1). Lineage (GTDB taxonomy): Bacteria > Chlamydiota > Chlamydiia > Chlamydiales > 2-12-FULL-49-11 > JAFEGE01. The sequence goes on from CAZBHP010000015.1 coordinate 7,375, forward strand.
TACTATTGATGATTCGCGAGCAAAAAGGGATGTTTTAAGTCTCTAGAGCCTCGTTCAACATAGAACTATTTTTGAAGGATTGTAAGATGAATACAAAAGTAAAGACTGCTGTACAGCCAACAAGAGAAGAAGATTTTTCTGAGTGGTATCAGTCGGTATTGCAAGTAGCAGACTTTGCGGAACATGCCCCGGTGCGTGGCTGTATGATCATCAAACCAAATGGGTATGCGATTTGGGAAACTATACAATCGATATTAGATCGTAAATTTAAAAATAAAGGGGTGAAAAACGCCTACTTTCCCCTTTTTATTCCTCTTAGCTTTTTGGAAAAAGAGGCGGAGCATGTGGAGGGGTTTGCTTCAGAGACTGCGGTGGTCACTCATACAAGACTTGAAAAGAATAAAGAAGGAAAACTTATCCCATCCTCGAAATTAGAAGAGCCTTTGGTGGTGCGTCCGACTTCTGAAATGATTATTGGAGCAAGTTTTGCTAAGTGGATCCAATCGTATCGCGATCTTCCGATGAAGATTAACCAGTGGTGCAATGTTGTTCGTTGGGAGATGAGGCCACGTCTTTTTTTAAGAACCGCAGAATTTTTGTGGCAAGAAGGACACACAGCTCATGCAAGTCAACAAGAGGCAGAGGCTATGGTCTCTGACATCTTAGAGCTCTATGCCGATTTTGCAGAAAGCTATCTTGCAATCCCTGTGATTCGTGGGGAAAAATCGGAAGGGGAGCGTTTCCCGGGCGCACAAAACACCTTTACTTTTGAAGCGATGATGCAGGATGGGAAAGCGTTGCAGATGGGGACTTCCCATTATATGGGGACCAATTTTGCCAAGGCCTCCGAGATCCGCTTTTTAAACCAAACCGGAACTCTTGAGTATGCGCACACAACTTCCTGGGGCTTAACGACCCGTATGATTGGTGCGATGGTAATGACTCACGGCGATGACAATGGCGTCATTTTGCCTCCTCGGATTGCCCCGACACATGTGGTGATTATCCCGTTCATTATGAATGAAGAGAGTAAAAGCACGGTCCTCCCTTTCTGCGAAGAGTTAAAAGAGAGACTCTCTTCAATTGAATACTACGGCCGTAAATTAGCGGTGGTAATTGATGATAGAGATCTACGTGGCAGTGAAAAAAGCTGGGATGCAATTAAGAAGGGGATCCCGATCCGTATCGAAGTCGGGCCTCGTGATATTGAAAAAGGGGCAGTGCCTGTTTCTTTACGTACTAAAGATAAAAAAGATGCAACTTTTCAGCCAGTTGAGAAGCTGGAAAAAGTGCTCCCTATTCTATTAGAAGAGATCCACCAGGAAATTTATGCGAAGGCCGTCGCTCATCGAGAAGCGAACACAGTTCGGGTCGAGTCGATCGCTGATTTCGAGAAAATCTTTTTGCAGGAGAGCTTCCCGCATCGTTTCGTCCTCGCTCCATGTCATGGAGGTAAAGCCCTGGAAGCCAAAATTAAGAACGACTATGGAGTTACTATCCGCTGCATCCCCCTCAAGCAAACCGCACCTCCTTGTTCTTGTCTTTTTACCGGAAAAGAAGGTGCTCCGCAAGCAGTTTTTGCAAAGTCTTACTAGCCTGCTCTTTATGGTAAAGTTAAGGAGGCGTCTCCCAAAAAGAAAGGAGCGAAGGTCTAGAAGCTTCCTGTGATTTTTTGGGTTCCATAGTCGGCCTTAACCAATCGCCGGACTGCTCGATGACTCTGATCGCTTTATGGTCAAAGGTGATACGCCGATCATGGCTTACAGCATGTAGGGGAGGGGAATCGCTTTCCCAGGCAGCAAGAGCAGAGGTTGTTGGAGTTTCTAAGAGGGTCTTTATTTGTAGAGAAGAGACAGTTGCTTTTATGGTGGAGTGTATGGTGAGTAAATTGGTTTCTAAGCACTCTCTTTCTTCTTCAGACTTTGCTTCTACGACCTGCTCTTCCCAGTGAGTCATAGCTTCAGTAATCGTCTTTCTTAGTCTAGAAAAGTTTCCTTCTCTATTTAACTGAAAAACTAGCACTCTTCTTTCTGCAATTACGTAGAGGTCAGGAGAATTAATCCCTTCAATTAACGCCTCTTTCACTTTTTTTGTGTAAGCATCTCTTGCGGTTTTATCCCAGGTAGTTACAGATCGAAGCTCGGTTAAAAGATCTGTAAGCTCATGTTGAGATAAGACGGCATCGGAAGGTTTCATAATTGATCTTCTAGGTCCAGTTTCAGATCTTACGAGAGGGGGATTTTCTGTAAGGTAAATAGCAGCATCCTCAAAACCTGGGGCGCAGCAGCGACTGAAATAACGACATGTGAGAGAAAAGGCTTTTTGGGCGCTGTCTAATTGGGTAGAGTTTAAAGGCTGTAGCTCCCGCATCCAAGTCACTGTATGATCAAAGTAGGGGGCCTGTTCGCAGGGGTAGCTCATATACCAGGCTAGCAGTCCGACTTTTTGGACAGTGTAACCGCCACGCATGTTCGCTATAACCACATAGGTGGAGAAAAAAGAGCGCTGGTTTAGTTCTCCTGCCTCTACAAGAGCGTCTAAAAAATGAGTTGTAGGGGTGCTTTTTGCTATAGTTGTCATAATATATCTATTATTAAATTCTTATATTATATAATAAAATTAATTATAATTAAAGTAAGTTAATTTAAACATCTTAGGTCTAGCTGTTTATGGGTAAATAAGAGCGATAGTCAAAGCAATCAACTCTTAGGGACAGTGGTGGGTTGAGGCGCATTTACACAAAGTTTACGTAGAGCCCGATTTACGGGAGCGATCGTACGCACTGTCATTGGAGGTACTGCGCTTTCTCCAAAAGAGACTTGACGTCTGTGGCTTGCAAGGGGTGGGAGACGCGAGGTTTCTAGCAATTCAGCTTCTATTTCCCAGGAAGAAATTCTAGCCTGTATGGCGGCCTTAATTCTTGATAACTCAGTTTCTAAAAGTATAAGTCTTTCATCTGTAAGGCGGTCTCTATTAAAGGCCTGACACCAGGCTTCAAAACAGGTTCCTATAGTGGCAGGGAAACTCGGATAAGATGCGGGGATGACCTGAATAAAGGCACGGGAGGGGCGGAAGTCTGAAGAAGCGAGTCTCTGTTGGATATCTGGAGAAAAACAATCGAGTAAACTTGCTGAGAGCTTTAATAGGAAAGTAAGCCTATCCTCTAAACCAGCATCTCTTGGTAGAGGGGGCAGCTCTCTTGTGAAAAGAGTAGGGGCCAAAAGGGAAGGGGTCAAGAGAGTAGGGCTCGATTCGCTGCCTGAAATAGGGGATAAAGAACTAGAAAGGGCTTGGGCTACCTCTGCAGAAAGAAGACTAGGTACAGGCGGTAATGAAGGGACATAGGCTGATGGAGGGGATAAGATAGGTGATGAGGTAGATGTAGAGGCTCTATCAAGAGTGACGCAGTCTAGAGTTAAAGAAAGTGGGCGCTTTAGGATAGACCGAGGTGAGGGAAGAGGGGTTTCGCTTAGAGGGCTAGCGACCGTCATCGGTGGTGGTGGAGGGGAGGGTAGTCGGGCGTCTCCGAGAGGGGCAGCGCTGCAGCCGTTCTCCTCGATGTAACTAAAAGGCTCATCGGGAAAGGAGAGGCTGAAATGGGAATAAGTAGCAATGAGGACCTTTTTTATGGCCGCTCGTGCTGAGGGGGTTAAACGGGCAAAGTTGATCATTTCAGCTCTTATGATCGCCTCTTGAGGGGCTTGGTGCATTACTGGGACGCTGCCTCTTATACGAGCGAGTAATCCGATAGCTTGAAGGGAAAAAATGGCATCACTCTCTTGAAGGACTATGTATCGAGTAAAAGAGCAGCAAGAAGAGTTGAGGTGGGCTGCTTCTAAAAGAGCCTCAGTAAGGCTTGGAAATTGGATGGTCATAGCTATTATTAGTAATATTTATTTCATATATAATAATCAAACTGATCTTAATAATCAATTTATTAATGATTTGTAAAAATGGAGGCAATCTATACGAGAGCGTATTTCCAAAAGTTATTAGAAGATTTCCTCTCTTTAAGCGATGAGGTTCTTTTAATTAAATAGGTGTAAAATTATTTTTTTACTACGGGGGTATTTACAGAGAGTGTCCGTAAAGCTGGATTGACAGGGGTCACTGTTCTAATTTTTACTGAAAGTTCCTGGCTATCTCCAAAAGAGACTCGCCGCCTATGACTTGCTGTAGTAAATCTGCGAAGACCTTTTACACGAGGGGGTTTTGGTGAGTCATACTTTGCTGAGGCATATCTTGAGAGAATAGCTGTCTGGATCCTTAATAGCTCTATTTCTAGGGCTATGATGTCGCTCTCGGAGAGCTCTTCACTAAAAAAAGCGTCGCCCCAAGCTTGAAAACGGCTGTTTATCGTCGAAATGGATGTTTCAGGTGTCAATGGGGGAAAAACCTCTACAAAATGTGTCGAAATTAAAAGGGGGGATAAAACAATTTTATCTTGTAGATGGGCTGGAAGACGGCCTAATAAGAACGGTGTAAGTTCCTGAACAAAAGCTTCTTTTTCCGTCCGGGTGAGATCGCCCCGTATAGCGGGTAAAGCTTCGGAAGACGGGGAAGAGATAAATAAGTGACGGCTTAACACATCACGAGATGTAGGAGGGGCAGAAAAAGAGAGGGTTCTTGCTACTTCTTCGGATGGGCTCTCAAAACGGGGTGGTTCATGCCTTGGAGGATAAAAACGGGGGTGGGTTTCTACAGGAGCTACTTCAGTGAGTATCTCATGGGTGATTTGAGGTGCCCGGGCAGGAGGGCGTTTTAAGATGGGTCGAATGAAGACTTCACTTACAGAGACTGTTGGAGACACCGCTGAGACTGTTGGAGACATCGATGTTGGATCGGGGGAAGGCTGCCTTTCCTCGCGTATGTTTTCTGCTATGTAAGAGAACATATCTGTTGGGAAAGGGAGGTCAAAATGGCGACAAGTAACGAGAAGAGCTTTTTTGGCTGTTTCTCGCTCTGTTGGGGATAATCTCCCAAAATTGGCCATCTGGGCTAATATAACCCTTTCTTGGAGAGGTTGCCCAGGTGGTTTTCTTCCTATTAGGCGAGACAATAGACTAATTTCTTCGATAGCGAAGCTATCACCCCTCTCGACAACCACATATTTCGTGCAAACGCAAGAAGAAGCATTGAGATGAGCTGCCTCTAAAAGAAAAGGGGCTAGATTTTCAATCGGGGGGGGGTCATTATATAGTCTATTATTAATATTTTATGTTATTTATAATAACTTATTTCTCTTTAATAATCAACCTTAGAGATTTTGAAGAGAAAGACGGATTATAGAACGGGTTTAAAAGAGCTTTTCTCTAAAGAGCGGAGTTTTTTTAAATACGTTCGGTATATTGCTTCTTAAGCCTTCTCTTGGTATCCTCGTTTCTTTTATAAAGGAAGGTTTATGCTCTCGCTTTTCAGAAAATATCAAAAAGGTGTCTTAAGCGTTGTTACAGTAATTGTTATCGCAAGCTTTACCTTTTTTGGGGTCGCTCGGACAAATCGCAATGGAATCACAAAGCAGACTGATCGGGTGGTCGGAAAGTGGATAGATGGCAAAGCTTGCTATGAGAGAGACCTTCTTAAGCTTGTCCATTTCTTAGAGACCGATTTTTTAGATTTGTGGGTTGTAGAAAATAAGAGCTATGTCAATTTTTTCAATGATGGAATTGTGCGAGGGGAGCTTTTAGAAAGTGGCACTATTGAAGCTTTTGCAGATGCTTATTTCCCACTTTTTGAAAATGAATTGAAAGAAAAAATTGCGCAGCATAAAAACTTTAAACCTTATGTCCATCCACAAAAAGCGGTAAGTGTTGAGGCTCTCTGGAAACAAATTTTCCCCCTTTTTCACGACACTTATCAAAAGTTTTTGCAAGAAGAAGATATACGCAAAGCGTTTTCCCGTTTAGTTGAGCTTTTCCTCTACCAAGGTCTTCTTCCTCCACACAGCGTACGAGAGATGCTCTATTACCAGCAAAGGCAATACCGCGGCATGGTTATGGAAGATCCGCAGTTGAGAAATACCGATTTGTCTCTTTTTTATGCGAAAGGGTTATCAGACTGGTTTGGGAAAGGTTTTGTCCGTCTTTTAGCCCAGTTTATTTACAACGGAGCCATTTATGCTAAAGATAAAGGCTATAAAGTAAGTTTTGAAGAGGCAAAAGCTAATTTGCATTTAGTTGCTTACAAACACTTTGAAAGAATGTCCGGAGGCAAGAAAGGGGAAAAAGGGGAGTTCGAAGAGTTTTATGCGCGTCAACTTGCCCTTTCAGGAATGCAAGAAAGAGAAGTTGTTCTTTTGTGGCAAAAGATGCTCTATTTCCGTAAGTTATTTCAAGATGTGGGTGGGGGAGTCTTTGTAGATGCAGCACTTTACAAAGAGTTTCATAACTACGCATCGAAAGAAGTGGATCTTACCCTTTACGAGATGCCTTCTCACCTCCAATTCAAACACGAAGATGAGGTTGAGAAATGGGGGCTTTATGTAGAGGCAGTAAGTGGGAAAAAAGATAGTTTAGAGCCTCCGACTTCTCTTTTACCACTCGAAAAAATTATCAAAGAGACTCCAGAGATTGTAGAAAAAAGGTTTTTGGTCCGCGTAGCTAAAATTGATGCAAAAGATCTTTTTTTAGAGATCCCTCTACGAAAAGTATGGGACTGGGAAGCAGATGAAACTCACCGAGGCATTCTCCAAGAGAAATTTCCTTTGTTAGCAAACGCTAAAGAAGATTTTGCCATGGCTTTAAAAAACCTCTCTTTAGAAGAGAGAGAGAAAGTAGATGCCTTTGCACGGCAGAAAATTCTCCAAACGAGTTCTGAATGGATTACAGAAAAACTATCTCGCGCACCGTTTGGAGCACCAGAAATTGTTTCTATTCCAGGTGCTGGGGAGTCTACACTCTTTTTACGCTGTAAAGATCGAGAAGCACTTTTATCTGCACTAGAAAGTGATGATGAAAGGCTCTCTTTTTATACAGAAGATGGTGAACATTTCTACCGGTTTAAGGTTCTGGATCGCTCTCAAGGATTTACAGTCATGCCTTTTGAAGAGGCTGAAAGAAGAGGTGCCCTTCATGCTCTTCTTGAGAAAAGAAAAGTCAAGCCGTATAAAGGGAACATGCAGAACATTTTCGTCTCTTATATGAAGAAAATGAGAGAGAAAACGATCAGAGGGGAAATGGATTTCTCGGATAGCACTTCGCTGCAAGGCGAGCTCGCTGCTCTTCCAGAAATTCGTCCTCTAGACTTAAGCTGGCGTTTAGTAAAAAGGGAGATGAAAGTAGAGCGTAAAAAGATGGCTCACCCTTTTGAAGAATCGGTCTTTATATAAGATGCGGACAGTTGGTCAGAGGTGATCGTTGACTTTGAAGGAAACCACGAAAAAGGGCCTCTTTTCTATCAAGTTCATGAAGCTAGAGTCTCAAAAGCTCCTATTGTGAAGAGCATGAATGAGGCAGGTGCATTGCTTGGAAGAGAAGCTAAATTGCATCTAGCAAAAAAACTCATTAAACGGATAGATGATAAGGCAATCCTCTCTCATCACAAAGAGGACGATGGATCTTAGGACGCTTCCTCCCCTTGAGCCAGCAGCTTTTGTGGAGTTGACTTTTCCAAGCGGCCATCGTGAAAAGATCAAAAAGAGTTCCCACTTATTTAAAGAGCCTTACGCCCTTCCTCTGTATATCCTACGCCCTCATGAAAAAGAGGGGGTAAGGATGGGGATGGCCTGGTCAGAAAAGGGTCTTTATTTTGTTGTAGAGGTAGATAAAGCTTTGGAAGAAAGTTTTTTTCCTGACTTTGCCAGAGGCGATGGACTGCTTCTTTTTCTCGATACACGGGGAGTTTTTGGTGCAAAACGACTCCACAAATACTGCCACCATTTTCTTTTTCTCCCGGGCGAAGAAATTAAGGGGAGAGAAGTCACCCCTTTTCATCTTGAGGATCGTCACCCTCTGTCTCCTCCTGAAAATTTAAAGGTAGAGGTCGAAAAAAAAGGGCGAAGCTACCGAATGGAAATAGAAATTCCAGAAATTTCACTCTTTGGCTATGATCCCCATGAATATAAGAAGATGAAACTTGGACTTGCTCTCTACAGAAAAGAGGAAGATCCCCTCTACTTCCCTCTAAATGGGGAAGAGATGAGAATCGAAAACCATCCCGAAGTATGGGCATTTGTGGAGTTAGTATGAAAAAAGATGAAGGGCATGAATGGGTCACAATCGATGGTGATGTAGCAACAGTTGGTATTACCCCTTTTGCTGCAAAAGAGATTGGTTCTATCGTCTTTATTGAATTTCCCAAAATCGGACAAGTGGTAAGGAAAGGGGAAGAGGCTGCGATTCTCGAATCGACAAAAGCTGCGATCGACACCTATGCACCGCTTGAGGGTAAGGTGATAAAGATCAACGAATCGCTTCTCAAAAACCCAAGTCTTCTCACCCAAGATCCCCTCGGCAAGGGGTGGCTCTACCAAATCGAACTTTCCAAATAAGAAGAAGAATTTCACCTATTTTAAAAAGGCGAAATTTAGATATTTCCAGAGAAATTAGGTTGGCTCTTTCTGCACAATCAATGTTATGCAAAGGGGCTGCTACTCGCATAGCCCCTCTGCACTCCCAGGTGAGCCAATTCTGGCTTCGACAAATCAAGCATCGCCTCGGGCTCGCGTCTAAAAGACAGCCTCGCCGTCTGAAAAGCCCCCCACCGGGGGCCCATGGGACCATCCCCAGCTGACAACGTCCCCCGGACGTTGTCTTATCCGCTGGGGCCCCTCCCTTCGGGCTCGCGATACTCGATTTCTCATTGCCATAATTGGCCTCGGGTTGTC